>JAYVVD010000001.1:0-8761 GCA_043787295.1 Ferruginibacter sp.
GCTAATGTTTACTCCCTTATTTGAGGGTATGAGATCTACCCATGGGAACTTATTTAAATCAGGCTCTTTTTGTGTAAGTAAAATGATTAGTAAAAGATATGAAGCAGGTTTAGGTTTCGAAACTGCCTTTACTTCAAAGCATCATGATAATGGTTTTGTATTGTATAAATTAAAATTTATTCCGGTTTTTGGTAACTTTAAATACCATTTTAATAAAGTTAATAAGTTTGATTTTTATGCAGAGAGTTCTTTGGGTTTATCATTTAACAGATATCACCGTGCAACTGATGATTCGCCTAATATTAAAACACGAATTAAGGAAAAAGGTGTTTTTGCATACTTTGGCAGCGGAGTGCGTTATCCAATTTCGAAAAAGATAAACCTTGTTACAGGGGTAGGTATAAAAGGGTATAAAATGAGTTTTAATGTACTTGATATTAACCCGCATGGTATATCGGGTATGTTGGGTTTTAATATTAAAAATTTATAATTATTAATTTTTAAAGATTTAATTGAGCCCCATGAAGCTGATTTTTTTATTGACCTTTTTTTTTCCAATTGTAATTTCTTTTAAAGTTGATGCACAAAGCATAGAAGATCGTTTTCCTTTGTCAGTAATAAATGCAACAGGAAATAAAAGATTAATCTTTTATTTTTCGGGTGATGGAGGCATAAATAATTTTACTGAAAATTTATGTGATCAACTTGGCGCAAAAGGTTATACCGTTATTCGTTTTAACTCACGCAAATATTTCTGGACAAAAAAAACACCTGAGCAAATTGCAAAAGATGCCGGTGAAATAATAACTTATTATTTATCGCTGTATAATAAAAAAGATTTTTCGCTGGTTGGCTATTCATTTGGTGCCGACGCTGCAGTGTATCTGGCTAACAGATTGCCTAAAAACATGCAGCAAAAATTAGTATCCGCTACATTACTTTCACCATCTCTTGCTACAGATTTTACAGTTAAATTTTCTGATTTATTAGGCATTGAAAACAACAAGGGCGCTTACGAGACTCTGCCCGAGGTAAACAAAATAGCTGTACCCCTACTATTCATTTTTGGAGAAGAAGAAAACAAAACTTTTTACAATGCTATTGCTTCAAAAAAAAATATAAGGAGAATTCTATTACCGGGTTCTCATAAATTCAACAACGATATAACTAAGGTTGTAAATACCATACTCATTGCCCTGTGATTAATTACCTTCCGAAATTCGCTTTAAAGCAAGTGGCACCTGTAGTAAATGATAGTGATGACTATAAATGAGGTACTTTTTTTTCCATTGGGGGAAAAACTTTTCCTTGTATTTTCTAAGACCTTTAAACTGTGCAAGTGCTTTTAAATTTTCATAAGCATACTTTATTGTTTTTTGTGTGAAGTTATCTCCTTCAATACCCGATAATGGTGCCAGACCCATGTTTACACTCGTATAGCCTTCTTCTTTAAGATAACTGTATGTTTTGGCAAGCAGCATATCAAGAATGCCGTTAGGCGCATCAGACTCTTTTCTTATCAAATCATACGTTGCTTCACCAGGGGCATAATCTATTACTAAATTTAAAAAAGCATATACTTTTTCTTCAGAATCTTCTATAGTAATAATGGTTTGTTGTTTTAAAATACTTTTATCAAACACACCTTGTGTAAATGCAACTTCTTTTTGGTTAAGATCTTTAAGCCATTGGTCAGATACTTTCTCTAGTTTTTGCAAAAACCCTTCTTTTTGATTGGGAAGATTTACTTTGAAAATAAACCCTTCTGCCGTAAGGCGGTTAATGGCACTCCTTGTAGCCTTCATTTTGCCACCATCCATAGTAAACGTATTTAAATCAAGTACAGCTTCTTCCCCAATGGGTAAATGTTTCTTTTTTAAACTTGCATACATTGGCAACGATTCTTCCGGCACCCGATAATATGCTGTAATAAAACCATTGTTTTTACATCTTTCTTCAAACAGCTTTATGATGGCAATTTTTTCTGAAACGGTTTCTGCCACAGGATCTTCCAGCACAATTACAAAATGCCGGGTAACCTTAAAACTTATAAATGCATTGCGTGCTTCGTTAAAGAAAATAAATTTATCGGGGTAGGTTTTAAAATAATCCAAGGCTGAGCATCCACTTTTTTTAAGAAGTTCATCCGCCTCAGTAAAATCGGTAGGAGAGTTGTAAGGCTTATTAAAATATGGCTTTATTAAACTATAAATAATAAAAAGTAACACGGAACCGCTGGCGAGATAAATAGTTTTTTCAAAATTGGCCCCAAATTTTGTGAGTGGAACGAGGGCTTTATCATCAATAAAAAAAATAACTTTAAGTACTGCTTTTACAGACTCTAAAAAAGTAAAATCAATACCAAAGTGCCTCTTTTTCATAAAATAAAACCCAAGCACACCATATGCTAATAAAGCAATAATAGCATATAAAAAAACCTGATAGCCAACTTTAATAATTTTTACCTGAGGCTTTAGCTTATAATTTCCCCTCGTATAAAATAAGGTGGAGGCAGCAACAAATGCAATCATTGCTTCTTCGTAATCTATAGCTTTAACCAGATTAGCAACAATACTGAAAACGGTAAGGGATAGAGCAACATACCAGGCTCTTTTAGAACCCTGCAATAAAAAAACACTGATTAATATAAGGATTAAGCCCGTTATTAAAACGAGTGAATTACTGATAACTACAATATGTTTTGGGAAGAAGTTTTTTACAAACCTCAGCCTCTCCGGTATTGCAGGGGTTAATGCAGACAATACATTTACTACACCCAAAATTAAAATGATGAACGCAGGCAAAACCCTTAAAACCAGATTATTTTTTTTTGTGATAAAACTAATGACACCCCCTGCAAGCGGCAGCCAGAATTCGAAAAACCTAAATAATAGAGTAATTGAAGCCGCAGCTATTATAGGAAAGCCAAACTGCTGTAAAATAAATGTGAGTGAAACTTCAATTGTACCAAGACCCCGTAAAAAAGGTGAAGCGATAAGTAAAATAACCATTACAATATAACCAATAATTGCTGCAGGTAAACTTGCCTCAAAGTTTAACGCAAGCATACAGACATATAAATGTGCTATACCAATTAATTCAATAAACATAGAAATAAAAAGCGTGTACCAAAATTGTCTTCTGTTTATTTTTTCTTCTACCATATCTTCTAAAATGGCAGCAAGTGATGGCCTAAATTGTACGAGATATCTATAAGCCCATCCTTTTTTTGAAACAGAATAAATAAATACTGCAAGGCAAAAAGTAATTAACAAAAGAAATATAAAACTTAAAATTTCTATTGGGCCAAGCTTAGTTGTAAGTAACGCAACGGATAAAACCGGCAACGCCACAAACACCACTGATAGAATGCTGCAAAATCCAAAAAGTGTAGATGCGAGATAAATTTTTGATTTTGAAATACCTTTTTCTTCCAGCTCTTGTGTAAAAAAGGCGAGTGAGGTAAAACCACCTGCAGGTAAAAACAAACTCACCAGGTTCCGTTTTAAAAAAAGCGTTAATGCTGTAAGTAAACTTATCTTCTTGTGCAATGCTTTAAAACTCTGAATATACATTTGCGCCTGCGCAAGAACGTAAATCAGTGTAAGTGCAACACCGATAAGTATATACGATGTAACTGAGTTTGAAAGCTGATTGCGTATCTGTAAAACCTCAAGATGTTGTTGGCGTATAAAAAAAATTGCCATAAGCAACATGAAAATTGCCAGAAAAAATTGCCAGAAAAACTTATTATAAACAAGTTTTGAAAGAAAATATTTTGCTTTATACATAAATTGACATCAGTAAGAAAATTATAATTTATAAAGCCAGCGTTTTAATTTTTAAATTTATAAATGGGTGCGAAAATACCTCATTTTTTATAGGTTTTTTATAAAATAAGGGATAATCTGTAACATCACCATTTAATTTAAACAGATTAGTTAAAATTCAGCCATTATTTTTTATGGTCAATATTTTTTGCATGGATAATTTGACATTGTGTTTATATTTCATCTATGAAAACATTTTCCCTGTTAGCAATAATTATTTTTCTTACCTCTTTTACCGGCTGGGAAACTGATTTTTCTGCAGCCCAAAAAAAGGCATTTCAAAGCCATAAACTTATTCTACTCAATTTTTCAGGGTCTGACTGGTGCGGGCCATGTATGCGTATGCGCAAAGAAATTTTTAACGACAGTAGTTTTTCAAAAATGGCTGATACAAGTTTAGTAATGGTAAATGCTGATTTTCCCCGCAAAAAGAAAAACGAGCTTTCTGCCGGCATGCAAAAGCAAAACAATATGTTGGCGGATAAGTATAATCCCGAAGGGAAATTTCCGTACACTGTTTTAATAAATGCAGACGGTAAATTACTTAAAACGTGGGATGGATTACCTAATGAAAATGCTGCAATATTTACAACTGTTGTAAAGAGCATTTGCAATGCAAATAAATAAACCCGAATTAAAAGAATATAAAAAATCAAAAAAACTGATGGGCAACATGTTTGAAATAACTGTTGTAGCAAGCAATGAAATATGGGCAAACAAAAAAATTGATATTGCTGTCAGCGAAATTAAAAGAATAGAAACACTCTTCACTACATACAACGACAACAGCCAGATAAATCTTATAAACAAAAATGCAGGATTAACTGCGGTAAAAGTCGATAGGGAAGTTTTTGAATTGATAAAAAGATCTATCAAAATTTCATCTGTTACCGATGGTGCTTTTGATATTACTTATGGCTCTGTAGATAAAAGTCTTTGGAATTTTAATAAAAACATGAAGTCTCTCCCAGATGAAAATATAGCAAAAGAATCTGTGCGTTTAATTAATTATAAAAATATTTTATTAGATGAAATCAGTTGTACTGTAATGCTAAAAGAGAAAGGCATGCGTATTGGATTTGGCGGTATTGGAAAAGGTTATGCAGCAGAAAAAGCAAAAGCATTACTTAAGCAAAATGGCGTAGATAACGGAATAGTCAATGCTGCCGGTGATCTTACTGCGTGGGGTTTGCAGGCAAACGGAAAACCGTGGACGATCGGCGTAGCAAATCCAAATAATACAAACCTTCCTTTTGCATCATTGACAATATCAAACATGGCTGTGGCAACTTCAGGTAATTACGAAAAGTTTGTAATAATAAATGGACAAAAGTATTCTCACACCATTAATCCTTTAACGGGTTTACCAGTTATAGGTATAAAAAGTGTTACCATCATTACTACAAATGCAGAAATTGCAGATGCAATGGCTACGCCTGTTACTATTTTGGGAATACATGCTGGCCTTAAACTAATTAACCAAATGCAACATATACATTGTATTATTATTGACGATAACAATAAAATTTTTACTTCTAAAAACATAAACCTACAATGAATACTTTTCCTTTAAAACAATGGATGTATGCAGTAATTCTACTTGAAGTGATAACAATTTTTGCAACGTCCTGTACGACTGTGAAAGCTTATCAAAAAAATAAACTCAACGATTCTGAAATGATATTGGGTAATAGAAAAATTGAAAAGTCAGAACTAAGTTTTCAATCTTACAGAGAAGGAGCTTCGGGTGCCAATGCCGGTAAAAGTGGTGGTGGTTGTGGCTGTAATTGATCAGCAACATGAAATTTGGAATATAATTTATTGAAAGTTTATAAAAATTATGGATGAAAAAAATATTATTTACTGCTGCAGCAATGTTTTCTCTATTATGTGCAACGGCACAAACAGCTCAATCGGACAGCAGTAGTTTTAAAAGCAGGAAACTGCAACTGGAAGAAATTAATTTGGTATCCAGTTATTACACACAGGATGGAAACAATGCAGCAGTTACAGGGGGTATAGGTTCAGAAAAACTTACAGATATTGCCAACGTAATAGATGTAAAACTTTTTAAGTACGATAAAAAATTACGCAAACATACCTTTGGTGCAGAGCTTGGTGTAGATCACTACACATCTGCCTCTTCAGATAGAATAGATCTTAAAGCCAACTCATCGGCATCCTCTGCGGATACAAGGATTTACCCCTCCATAAACTGGAACAGAGAAAATGAAAAGAAAGGCACAACCATTGGAGCGGGGCTTTCTGCATCTTCTGAATATGATTACAAGTCTTTTGGTGCAAACATAATATTCTCTCAAAAAACAAAAAATAAAAATGGAGAATTTACAGCAAAATTACAGGCATATTTAGATCAGGTTTTACTTATAAAACCTATAGAATTGCGCACAGGGACAGGGCGGCAAAACGACTATGGCACTGCTGCACGAAATACATTTGCAGGATCTCTTTCGTATTCGCAAATTATTAATGAACGCATACAGGTTATTGTACTGGCCGATGCGGTAAAGCAGGATGGATATTTATCTCTACCATTCCACAGAGTATATTTTAAAGATGCCACTGTCCATCAGGAAAATTTACCCAATACTCGTTTTAAAATACCGGTAGGGTTTAGGGCAAACTACTTCTTAGGAGATAAATTTATCATAAAAACTTACTACCGTTTTTATACAGATGACTGGGGTATAAAGTCCAACACAGCTAATATTGAAATACCTATAAAGCTTACACCGTTTTTGTCTGTTAGCCCCTTTTACAGATACTACAACCAAACCGCATCTAAATATTTTAATGCATACCAGCAGCATACCGCACAAGATCAATTTTACACAAGTAATTACGATCTTTCAAAATTTCAAACAAACTTTTTTGGCGCAGGGTTAAGGTTTTCACCACCCAAAGGGTTATTTAATAACAAGCATTTTAGTATGATTGAATTACGGTATGGACATTACAGCCGTACAACAGGAATGAATGCAGATGTGGTTTCCATGAATTTAAAATTCAAATAAAATAATTTAGTGGGGAAGATTTTTATAAGATTAATTCTAAATGCGCAAAAAATGTGCGGAATAGTCTTATGCAAGTGCATATAAGAAAAAATTTTTTTCAAAAAAGATCACTTTATACCAACCCCTTTTCTATTCCGGCATAACAACAGTATCAATCCATTTTTTAGCAAATGCAGCATCCCATCCATGCTTCCATCTGCGATGGCTCCATAAATAATTTGATGGGTCTTCGTTTACACCTTTTTCTAAAAAATCTCGGTACATTCTGGTGAGTTCACCGTTATTGTATTGGCTGCCATCTTCAGTTATAACCTTACAATTAAAATAATAATAGCCTCTCTTTACTTTTTTCATATTTACAAAAACTACAGCAGTCTTGTAGCGCATTGCACCTTTTTCAGGGCCCATTAAAAAGGGTGCAGGTTTGCCAAAAAAGTTTAACCAAAAGCTGTGCTTTACCTGTCCGGGATTTTGGTCTGCAATCAACCCAAGCGCATATTGGCTTTTCATTAATTGTGGCATCCTGTTTTGGTAGTTGTGTTTCTCTACCATGGTAGCACCAAATTTACTGCGGATTTTTAAAAACAACCGGTCAATTGGTTTAGCCTGTATCCGCAAATAAATAGCCACCCAAGGTATCGTAAGTGAGTGCGAAATAGCAAGACTAGCATACTCCCAGTTCATTTGGTGTCCGCTGTGAAACTGGATGTTTAAGCCTTTATTAACAAGCTTTTTTGCATCAGCAAAATCAATCGATGCCCGCTTTAAAAATTCCTTTTCTGACAGGCTTAAAAGCTTTATCGTTTCTATAAAGTTATCTACCAGATTTTTGTAAAACTGTTTTGCGATGTGGTTTATTTCTGCAACAGATTTTTTTGGAAATGCAATTGAAAGATTAGTTGTAACAATTTTTTTTCTGTAACCAAAAACATGATATAACAAAAAAAATGCAAAGTCACTAGTGGCATATAAAATAAAAAACGGAAGGAGAGATACAAGATATAAAATTCCGTAAATAATATAATACATGCTTTTTTATTGAAAGCGCAAAGTTAAGTGAGTGTACGAAATTGAAAATATTATAAATATGATATAAAAATTATCAGCACTTATAAAATAGTATTCTGCAAAATTTCCTGCTTCCCGGGATAATCCGTATTAAAATGCAGGCCCCTACTCTCTTTGCGCAGTTCAGCACTTTTAATAATAAGGTATGATACGGTTATCATATTCCGCAGTTCGCATAATTGCGGTGATACTTCGGTATGCTCATACAAATGTTCTGTTTCTTCATGCAACAAATCTATGCGTCTGTTTGCCCTTTGCAACCTTTCATTATTTCTAACAATACCAACATAATCACTCATCAGCAATTTCATTTCCTTTAAACTCTGCGTTATCAAAATCATTTCTTTGGGAGCAGAAGTACCTGCAGTATTCCAGTCAGGGAAAACTCTAATAACAGCCTCCGAAGCAGTACCAGCAATTGCACTACATTTAATCGTATCTATAAACGCACGGTGAGCAAAAACCATTGCTTCTAAAAGGGAGTTACTTGCAAGCCTGTTGGCGCCATGCAGACCTGTACTCGCACATTCTCCTGCAGCATATAAATTCTTAATGCTTGTTCTTGCATATTCATCCGTTTTTACCCCACCACAACTGTAATGCGCAGCGGGCGAAACCGGTATCATGTCTTTTGAAACATCAACACCAATGCTGAAACATTTTTCATAAATATTTGGAAAGTGGTCTTTGAAATTCTGCTGATCCATGTGCCTGCAATCGAGGTACACAAACTCAGTTCCGTTTATTTTCATTTCATTGTCAATTGCCCTTGCAACAATATCTCTAGGTGCAAGGTCTTTGCGTTCATCGTACCTCTCCATAAAAGCT
>JAYVVD010000002.1:0-3649 GCA_043787295.1 Ferruginibacter sp.
TGGGTAGGAAAAAGCGCTGCTACAACAGACCAGATAGGGGAAAGAAAAATTACGTCTGAGGAAGATGTGGTGGAAGCTATTGTATTAATGCGCAAGGGGGAAAACCCAACCGAAGTTGTTGATGCTTTAAAAAAGAAAATAGATCAATTAAACAACGAAACACTTCCTGCAGACACCAAAATAGTTCCATATTATGACCGAACAGACCTAGTAGATTACGCTACGCATACCGTGCTGCATAATTTAATAGAAGGTATTCTTTTGGTAACCTTCCTTGTATCGCTGTTTATGTTCAATTGGCGTACTACGTTAATAGTTTCCATCATCATTCCTATGTCGTTGCTGTTTGCATTTATATGTTTGCACCTTATGGGTATGTCTGCAAATTTACTCTCCTTAGGTGCGGTTGATTTTGGGATTATTATAGATGGTGCGGTTGTTATGGTGGAAGGTATGTTCGTTATTTTAGACCATAAAGCGGTCACGATGGGGATGGAAAGATTTAACAAAGTGGCCAAAATGGGGCTCATCAAAATACAGGGAGCACAACTTGGAAGAGCTATCTTTTTTGCCAAATTAATTATTATTACAGGTCTACTACCAATCTTTGCATTCCAAAAAGTGGAAGGAAAAATGTTTTCACCATTGGCTTATACCTTGGGATTTGCCTTACTTGGTGCGTTAATTACAACATTGACTTTGGTTCCGGTATTGATAAAGCTTTTGCTCAATAAAAATGTACGAGAAAAACATAATCCTTTTGTGCATCACCTCACCGGATTTATGATCAGTGGATTTACAAGAGCTTTTAAACATAAAAGTATTGTTGTTATTGTTTCTCTGATTGCCATGACAATAGGGTTATATTCATTCAAGTTTTTAGGCAGCGAGTTTTTACCTGAGTTAAATGAAGGCTCAATTTGGTTGAGGATACAATTGCCCTACAGTGTATCGCTGGATAAATCTGTTGAAACAGCCAAAGAAGTTCGCAGTATATTAATGACCTTCCCCCAAGTAAAATACGCAGTATCGCAAACAGGAAGACCAGATGATGGTACCGATGTAACAGGATTTTATAATAACGAGTTTGATATATTGATGTACCCTGAAGAAGACTGGAAACCACATATCAGCAAAGAAGAACTTATCAACCAAATGAACGCTAAGTTGGTTAAATTGCCAGGTACCGATCTCAATTTTTCGCAACCAATAATGGATAATGTGGAAGAAGCAGTTTCGGGTGTTAAGGGATCCATCGTTGTTAAGATATATGGAGACTCTTTAAATTATATGGAAAATAAAGCAGATCAGGTATATAATATTCTTAAAAATGTAAATGGTATTAAAGATCTGGGTATATTAAGAAGCATTGGTCTTCCCGAGTTAGATATTAACCTTGATCAACTAAAAATGGCTCAGTATGGAGTTGCAACCGCCGATGCCAATTCAGTTATTTCAATGGCTATAGGAGGGGCAGCTGCTTCTACATTATATGAAGGCGTTAAAACATTTGACATAAGAATACGTTTTCCGGAAGCATTCAGGAAAACACCGGATGATATCGGGAATCTTTTGGTACCCACTCAAAGCGGTTCAAAAGTGCCTATTAAGGAAATTGCAACCATAAGCCAAAAAACCGGTCCCTGTTTAATTTTCAGAGATGAGAATCAACGTTTTGCAACGCTTAAATTTTCTGTACGAGGACGGGATATGGGCAGCACTATTGCCGAAGCACAGGGAAAAGTAAATAAGGCCGTATCTGTAAAAAAAGGATACCGATTGGCTTGGCAGGGTGATTTTGAGAACCAACAAAGAGCCGAAAAACGTCTTACACAAGTTGTACCTATAAGCCTGGGTCTCATATTTTTGCTTCTTTTTTTAATGTTTGGCAGCGTTAAGGATGCTGCACTGGTGTTTTTAAATGTGCCTTTTGCCATAGTAGGTGGTTTACTAGCTTTACATATAACCGGAACTAATTTCAGTATTTCTGCGGGTATTGGATTTATTGCTTTATTTGGTATTTGTATTCAGGATGGCGTATTGCTTATTACGGTGTTCAAACAAAACCTGGATAAATTTAAAGGCAAAGAGCAATCATTGTACACCTCCTTGAAACTTGGTGTAAATTCCAGAATTAGGCCTGTGATGATGACAGCTTTAATGGCAGCCATTGGTTTGTTGCCTGCCGCCATTTCTCATGGTATAGGCTCTGAAAGTTCGAGACCTTTGGCGAGGGTAGTTATTGGCGGCATACTATGTGCCATGATATTCAGTCTTTGGGTATTTCCATTAATTTTTGGATGGGCATATAGAAAATCGGATAAAAGCACCAAGTAATAAGATTTAAGATTATGCACATTAATATTCAGCAATTAAAATTACTTAAGAGTAGACAATATAACTTTAAAGCTCAGGAGGCTTTTAATAAAAATATTCAAATCGTTTATTTCTACGGTAGTTGAATTATGATTATAACGTTATGTGCAAGCCTTTAAACATCCAATTTATAGGAAATAAAAGTTTAAAGAAAACAAAAAATGTTTCGGTAGGTGACTATCGTATTTTTAATTTATTTTTTTGGGTCATTTCTAATGCATGTAACATCGTGCAATTTTATTGTGTTTAAAAGATGTTGGTGACTTAATGGTAAATCATAGATTTCACAATTCTTTGTACAAATTATCGTAAACTCATGATTTGATTTTTCTTAATCAATTCATTAAAAACAAAATCAGATTTAATAGGCTCATTTTGCACCCTTGTCTGTATTACTAGCAAGAAAAGGTTTGTACTTTACTTTAAAATATTCCTCCTATGTTGACTTAGCATCAAATATGCAGTGGGTGAAGCCATGAGTAAAAAACAAAATCATTGCAATGGAAAAATTGATAAAGGAAAATAATATTTCTATAAGTGCTTTAATATCCACATTAAATTTGCGGTACTATTAGCCGGAGATTATGCTGTATTTTCTTTCTCTTTCTTTTGAGACTGTATCATTCCTAATCTTAAAAAGTATTAAAAAGTAAAGTGGTTATTTAAATACATAAGATCCATTAATCATATTTCTTTGTCTCATGGTGAATGATTAAAATTTTATGATAAAAAATGGAGTTCATAATTTTTTTGGTTAGAAATCATTTTTTAAAAATCTTGTATTTAGTAAAGAAAATAGTTCATTAATTGAGTCTGTAATTTTTGTAAAAATTATCTTTCCTGCGGAAAAGAACTAGTATTAATTACAAGTTGCTTCTTCCCACTACCCTCATCCCATATCCAGATAACTGCTACCTGTTTCCCTGCATTTGCAAAGTTTAAATTTAATGTATTGCCTGTAATATTATAAGTGCCATGGCTGTCACTTTCAGACTTCGCTGCAACGTCGCTGGTATGTACGGTGCCTAATTTATTTAATGAAAATGTTCCATCTTTACTAAAAACAAATGTCTGTACAGCTGATACATTCGGCAAAACCGCACTCGCAGCATACTGCCCACTAAGCTTGTAATTAGCAGGCATTGCGTTAGGTATGGAAACCACTCCTCCATCAATTCCACTCAAATCTCCATGATCATATTCTACACTCCATTCGTTTTTTTCACTATTTTGCCATGTAATAAAAAGCTTGTTACCTGCAATTTTGTATTTA
>JAYVVD010000003.1:0-4252 GCA_043787295.1 Ferruginibacter sp.
ATTGCTATTGTTGGCGACAACATGAAAAACCATACAGGCATCAGCGGTAAAATGTTCGGGGCTTTAGGTAGAAACGGTATAAATATTCGTGCAATAGCACAAGGTTCTTCTGAAAGAAATATATCTACCGTTATCAATACTGCAGATGTAAAAAAAGCCATTAATATTTTACACGAGGCTTTTTTTGAAACAGCTTACAAACAGGTAAATATATTTATAGCGGGGCTTGGTAATGTGGGGCAAAAACTCCTAATACAGTTAAAATTACAGGAGCAGTTTTTATTGCAGCAATACCGGCTTCAGATAAAAATTGTAGGTATTGCCAACAGCAAAAAAATGCTTTTTAAGGAAGAAGGAATTGATGCAGAAATGTACCCGATAGCATTGGAAAATGGAACAACAATGGATATAAAGGAATTCTCATTGCTTATACAGAAGAAAAATTTACGCAACAGTGTTTTTGTAGATGTAACAGCAAATGAAAATATTACGACAGTGTATAAAGAGTTGCTACAAAAAAGTGTATCTGTCGTTGCTTGCAATAAAATTGCGGCTTCATCTGCTTACTCAAATTATAAAATATTAAAAAATACTGCTACAGAATTTAACAGTCTTTATTTATTTGAAACCAATGTAGGCGCAGGCTTGCCAATTATTGGAACATTAAATGATTTACTCCGCAGCGGAGATAAAATAAAAAAAATAGAAGCTGTACTAAGCGGCACTTTAAATTTTGTTTTTAATAACTATAATGGCGAAAAAAGTTTTGCATCAGTTGTAAAACAAGCTCAGGGAGAAGGATATACGGAGCCTGACCCCCGACTTGATTTGAGCGGAACAGATGTAATGCGAAAGATAATGATACTGGCAAGAGAAGCAGGCGAAGCCATGGAAATGACCGATATACAAAACAATTCATTTATGCCTGAGAGTTGCATGACGGGCACTGTGGAAGATTTTTATGCATCCATGGAAAAAGAAGAAGCACATTTTAAAAAAATATTTGAGACAGGAAAAGCAGCGGGTAAAAAATTAAAATTCGTAGCTACTTATCTATCTGAAAATATAACACAAAAAGCAATGGTAGGTTTGCAGCAAGTAAATGAAAAAAGCGATTTCTATCATTTGTATGGCAAGGATAATGCAGTGATGTTTTTTACAGAGCGTTACCCTGAACAACCGCTGGTTATTAAAGGTGCAGGAGCTGGCGCAGCAGTTACTGCAGCTGGTGTATTTGCAGATATTATTAGGGCAGCGAGGATATAATGTTTAACTGCTAAAGCGCTAAGAAACTTTTATTTTAATTTGTAATTGGTTCAAAAACTCACCGCAAAGAAATTGAATTAAAAGAGTTTTCGCAGATAAACAAAATCCTTGTGAAACTTAACGCCTTAGCGTCTTTGTGGTTTAAAAATCTCCTTAGTAATTCAAAATAATTTTGCGGTTTTGCGGTAAAAAAAAATTAAATGAAAACAATTAAAATAACTGCTCCTGCCACCATTGCCAATCTGGTTTGTGGTTTCGATATTTTGGGCATGGCATTAAACGACCCGCAAGATGAAATGGAACTTACTTTATTGACCGAGCCCGTCATCAACATAAAACATACCGATGATTATGGCTTGTCAGAAATAACCGACCAAAATGTTGCTGGGGTTGCATTACAGGCGTTGATGGATGCATATCCAAAACCAATCGGCTTTAGCGTAACTATTCATAAAATAATTATGCCCGGCAGTGGTTTGGGTTCTAGCGCAGCAAGTTCTGCAGGTGCCGTAGTGGCTGCAAATAAGTTGCTGGATAATTATTTTACCAAAGAACAATTAGTGCAGTTTGCCATGAATGGCGAAAAATTAGCAAGTGGCGTTAAACATGCTGATAATATTTCGCCCTGCATTTATGGTGGCATTACGCTCATACGTTCAATACATCCGTTGGATATTATTCCGCTAAATTCCCCGTCTCTTTTTGTGACAGTTGTCCATCCCCAGATTGAAGTAAAGACATCAGATTCCAGACAAATTTTGCGAAAAGAAGTACAATTAAAAGATGCCATCAAACAATGGGGAAATATTGCAGGGCTTGTAACAGGATTTTTAAAAAGTGATTATGATTTAATTGGTCGTTCGCTGGAAGATGTAATAATAGAACCTGTGCGAAGCATTTTAATACCTGGCTTTGCAACTTTAAAACGGCAATGCAAAGAAGCAGGTGCATTGGGTGGTGGCATATCAGGTTCGGGGCCTTCAGTATTTATGTTTAACAAAGATGAACAAACCGCTAATGCAGTTAATGAAATTATGGAAGATGTATACACCAAATTGGGTGTAGATTTTAGGTGCTATGTAACAACGGTTAATAAGGAAGGAGTGAAAGTTGTAGATGTTCAATGAGAAATATTGAAATTATGAATGATGAATTGTCTTTTGTCTTTAATCTTTCCTTTGTCTTTTGTCGGGATCTAAATACTCATTATTAACTACTCAATATATCTCATGCTTTACTACAGCTTAAACCACAAATGCCCCATTGTAGATTTTAAAGCCGCCACTATTGCAGGGCAGGCACCTGATAAGGGTTTGTATTTTCCTCAAAGCATTCCGCAGGTAAATAAAAATATGTTGAATGATATAAAAAATTATTCCAATGCAGCAATTGCATATGAAGTGATAAAACCGTTTGTAAGTGATGTTATTCCAGAAGATATTTTAAAAAAGATTGTGGAAGAAACAGTAAATTTTGATATACCGCTGGTGCAGATTACGGGAGATATTTTTTCGTTAGAATTGTTTCATGGACCAACACTTGCTTTTAAAGATATTGGTGCAAGGTTTATGAGCCGTTGCCTGGGCTATTTTGCAAAAGAAAAAACCGAAAAAATCATTGTGCTTGTAGCAACATCAGGTGATACCGGTGGTGCGGTTGCAAATGGTTTTTATGACGTGCCAGGTATTGATGTGGTGATATTGTATCCTTCGGGGAAAGTGAGCAGTGTGCAGGAAAAACAACTTACTACACTTGGTAAAAACATACATGCCATAGAAGTAAACGGCAGCTTTGATGACTGTCAGAAAATGGTGAAGGAAACTTTTATGGATGAAACATTGAAGCAAAAAGTTTTTCTAACTTCTGCAAACTCTATTAATGTTGCACGTTGGCTGCCCCAGCAGTTTTATTATTTCTTTTTAGGGAAACAATGGCAGGATAAAAATAATCCTCCTACGGTAGTTGTACCAAGTGGAAATTTTGGAAATATATGTGCAGGATTGCTTGCGCAAAAAAGTGGGTTGCCTATTAAGCATTTTATAGCCGCATGCAATGCAAATGATACCGTGCCTGATTTTTTTAATACAGGAATTTATGCACCTAAAAAAGC
The DNA here is from genome assembly GCA_043787295.1 of Ferruginibacter sp. Classification (GTDB taxonomy): domain Bacteria; phylum Bacteroidota; class Bacteroidia; order Chitinophagales; family Chitinophagaceae; genus Ferruginibacter. The sequence continues at coordinate 3,377 of JAYVVD010000003.1, forward strand.
CATCGCAACCATCTCCAACGCAATGGATGTTAGCGACCCAAGTAATTTTGTACGCATACTTGAAATGTTTAACAATGAAAATACGAACCTTAAAAACAGGTTGAGCAGCACATCTATTACAGACACTGAAACTAAAAAAACTTTGCTGCAGGTTTTTAAAAAACATAATTATCTACTGGACCCTCATGGTGCCGTTGCATACAATGCATTACAAACATATCTTACCAAAAACCCAAATGAAAAAGGCGTAATTTTAGAAACTGCTCACCCTGTAAAATTTTATGATGTGATTGAACCAATTACAAATGAACCAGTGCAAATACCTGCTGTAATTGCAGCACAATTAAAGCTGGAGAAAAAGAGTTTTAAAATGGAAGCGGATACAATTAGGCTGAAAGAATGGTTGACAGATTTGTAAATAAGCCTTATACTTTTCAATACAAAACCATAACTACGATTACTATCTATTTTAAACCTTAGATAGTTGTACTTATCTACCTTTTTTTACTACATAAATACAACTATAGGTTTTGGATAGTTGTATTTATCTACCTATTTTTACCACATAAATACAACTATGTATGATAGGGAGAACGGAACAAATTGCATTGATGCAAGAAACATTAACCCTAAACAAATCATCTTTTGTAGCAGTTACCGGAAGAAGGCGAGTGGGCAAAACCTACTTAATAGATGCTGTATACTCAAATAATTTTTGTTTACGTGTAACGGGTATTCAAGGTGGAGACAAGCAAACGCAGATAAACAATTTTATACAAAATATCGGAGTACGCAACTAACAAGGATACAGCAATAGCCACAAACTGGCAACAGGTATTTGTGCAATTAAAAAGCTATTTACAATTGTTACCAAAG
>JAYVVD010000004.1:0-3843 GCA_043787295.1 Ferruginibacter sp.
TGTGCGGGCTTTTATTACAGACTTAAAAATTCTTTAGCTACGAACGCACAGATACCCTTCCGCACATTTCTCAGCTGCATATCTGCGCTAGTGTGGTAATCGGGCGAATCAATGACAGGTAACATCCCCTTTAGCGCAAAAGTGATACCCGCGGTTGTTTGCATAGGCTTTTAGCATGCATTGCCTATTCATACTCACCGCCGTTGTTGGTTTGCAGCAGAGGTTAGTAGCCAAGCGTACCAACAACTTTTAGCGTATCTCTTCGCCTCGGTTGGTCATCGCTAATTTCTTCGCCGAGGCCTGGTCTCATATCTTCGTTAATTCTTTATAATTAGTCAAAAAACGATATTTATATTTAACGGATTACAATTTATGGAAGTATGTCAGCAACCTGAGCCGCTGGTTTAAACATGCTTAATGCAATGTACAATCACAGGCAAGTCTGTCATACTTTATCATACTGAGCTTCCATAGTACTTAAGCACTTTACTAGTTAAATGATGCTGTATAAAACATAAGACAAAGCGGTTTATCATATTCCATTATTGTATTATTTTTCTTCATACCTATCCACCAGTTTGTAGGATATAACTGCGTTTCTTGTGCTATGGATTTGAAAGAAATAAAACACAAAAGTAATAAGAGCGTAGAAATAATTTTTCTCATAGAAATGTTTGAAAATTTAAATTTATACTTTTTGGAAAGAGCTATTGAAAATTCATATAAGCAAAACTTATTGCATAAAAAATGCACAAAAAAACTCCGCAAAATTTGCGGAGTTTTTTTGTTGCCCTGCACGGACATTTCTCGAACCATTTTATTCACGATTTAACAAGGCTTGCCAGTATTAGCATCTAAATACTATAAATTTGATTACGGGTAAATTGAATGTTTTTTCAGATTTATAATCCAGGAATCATTTAAGCAAAAGTAAGTGGTTTTAAAAATGAACAAATTTTAGAAGCATAAACGAAGACAATTTTACAGACTTGTCATTGCTGTACTGCCACAGGTTGCTCACTATTAGAAAATTAGCTGTTAATGTAGTGATACGGTATCGTCACGCTGAAAATAAAAAAAATATGAACGTATCTTATATGCCATTCCTAATGTCAACTCCAGAAAAGGGTATCGAATTATACGAAAATGCCGGACTTCCACTACCAGCAAATGACGGGGGAAGAATTAAGTAGATATACTGAAATTCAAATCTCAGTGTTACTGTGTTGATTTAAAAAAATAGTATGAACTATGATCTTTTAATTGCCAATGTTTCAAAAAAAATTTCTTTAACCAAAGAAGAAATAACTTTTTTTATCTCCCTTATAGAAGAAAGGTATTTGGCCGCAGGCGAGGTGCTATTACGTGAAGGCCAGGTGTGCAGAAGCCAAACTTTTGTAACAAAAGGCTGCCTGAAAACTTATTATCAGGATGAAAATGGTTTTGAACATATATTAGACTTTGCCATTGAAGAGTGGTGGGCGCATGACCTTTACAGCCTCTTTACACAAACAGCATCCAAAACAAATATAAAAGCAATTGAGGGTACCGGAATTTTACAAATTAACAGGGATAATTTGGAGTTGCTATTTCAAAAAATCCCAAAATTTGAGCGCTTCTTCAGGCTGCTTTTTCAAAATGCCTACATTTCGCAAAGAGATGAAATAAATTCATTTTTATCCGCTTCGGCTAAAGAAAGATATGTAGCATTTCTTGAAAAGAAACCTTATGCCGAAAAACGATTTTCCCAAAAAGACATTGCATCTTACTTGGGAATTACGCCGCAGTTTTTAAGTACCTTAAGAAAAAAATAAGGTAAGTTAATGTAGATTAACTTTTAGCCCGGTTTAATTCGCTTTTTTCGCTTGATTAAAAAGCAAACTTTAAATGACTAAAACGAAATTGCAACACGCCGAGCAAATTACCATCGAAATATTTGATGCTGTTGAACGTAATAATTTAATAGTTGCCGGAAAATCAGAAGCACAGCTTTCGGCAGAAGTTTGCGATATAGCGGTGCAAAAATTTGGGATTACAAATCACTGGCACAAAAAAATTGTAAGGGCTGGCAAAAATACGATGTGTATTTATCCTGATAATCCGCCCAATAGGATAATACAGGAGGGAGATATTATAATCCTGGATTTTGGGCCAATCGTTGATGGTTATGAAGCCGATCTGGGAAGAACTTATATCATTGGAAACAACCTCAAAAAAATAAAAATTAAAGCTGATGTTGAAAAAGCCTGGTACGAAGCACAGCATTGGTACAGCAGACAAACCTTTTTAAAAGCATCCGACCTGTTTCAATATTCGGTTGAAAAAGCAACTGAATATGGCTACACATTTGGCGGAGCAATTGCTGGGCATATAGTGGGCAAATTTCCGCATGAGCAACCTGCAGACACTCAAAGCCTGGAATTGGATGTACATCCGCAAAACCAAAATGATATGTTTTTATTGGATGCCGAAGGCAATAAAAGATATTGGATTTTAGAACTGCTTTTTATTGACAAAAAAAATGGCATAGGTGGATACTTTGAGCAACTGTTATGATGCTACTAAAGATGTAAAATTTTCAAGCATGACTATCTCAGCAACAGGCAGGCCGGCATTAATTCTTGTTGATATTCAAAAAGGATTCGACAACATTGAATATTGGGGTTGTGAAAGGAACAACCCAAATGCTGAAGAAAATGCGGCGGAATTGTTGCGTCTCTGGAGAGCATATCTCCAACTAGCGCAGAGATGGAGATTCTAGGACAGAAATGAGGCTTGGCTTTTGTGACTTAGCTTTCTGTGCTGCGTTTTATTACAGATTCATAAATTCTTTAGCTACAAACGCACAGATACCCTTCGGTACTTTAGCTCGGCTGCATATCTGCGCTAGTATGTGAAAATATTTTCACAACATAATATTCAATAGTCTTGATGATGTGGAAAATACTTTGGCCGAGGCTTTACTAAACTATCACCTGAAAAAAGATGATGTGATAAAATTATCTAAAGGATTTTTAACTATTTAGTATTTTTGATAGCGGTTTATTATCAATACTTTACAACAAATTATTGCTTTATATAGTACTTACTTTTAAGTAGTATCTAAAAATATTGAGCTGTTGCTGATTTTAAAAAGGAACACTACAGATTTTAAATTCACTCAGGCAAAAACAAATTCTCTTTAAGAACCTGCTTTTCTTTTTTTCGTATCTTAATGTCACAAACACACTTTTTTAAAAAATTTTTTATGAACCGCATTTTAATAAAATGGAAGAAGTCAAATGTGGTAAATTATAAAATATAAGTGCCGTAAATGAAACGTTTATCATTTATTATTTTGTTGCTAAGTGCATTATTTGTTGGCACGTCTTGTCAGAAAGATTATAGCTACGAATCTGGTGCTGTTACACCAACAAATTCTTCTGCTGTCTATACTTTTGTGGGTTCTCCAAACGCTTGTACCGCAACTACTCAAGGTGGAATCTATAGCACCGGCATAGCAACTACCAACAGCAATAACATCGGCATTAAGGTTAATGTAACTACTGCCGGTACCTATGCTATAACCACTATGTTTGTAAATGCAGTATCATTTTCGGGCACTGGATATCTTACCGTAGGTAATGGACAAATAATTAGTTTAGTTGCTAATGGCGGAACCCCAGCAGCCCTTGGAACATTTATTTATCCTATTACAAATGGAACAAGTAATTGCAGTTTTAATGTACTCTATGGTACAAATACAGCTCCGGCGACATTTACAATTAACTGTGCAACGGCGCAATCAAATGGTATTTACAAGCAGGGAATACCATGCACCCTTTCAAATATTATTACACTGCC
>JAYVVD010000005.1:0-2273 GCA_043787295.1 Ferruginibacter sp.
GAGTACGAAGCAAAACAACCCAGCGTAATAAAAAGAAAACTCCACATTCCAAGTTTAAGAAGATTCCAGTTTTTATTATGGGCTACTTTTAAACCTACATAAACCAATGCAACAAGAACTATAAAGAAGAAGGCGAAGCCTGTAAAAAACGGAAGGCCAAAATCATTTACAAAAAGAATATCAAAACTCCCTGCACCCTTTACCGTCCATTGTATTAATGCCTTTTGGGCAAACCCTGTAATAACAATGGCCAGAATAAATGCGTAAAAAGTTCTCAGTGGTGTAACTCTGTATCTCTTAAAAAAATATATCATTACAATAGCGGGTATAGTAAGAAGATTAAGCAAATGCACGCCTATTGATAAACCCATTAAAAAGAATATAACAACAATATACCTGTCAGCTTTTGTAAAATGACCTTTAATTCCTGCAGCATGTTCTTGAGTTACTTCATTTTCCCATTTTAGCATTAGCCAAAACAACAAAGCTGTAAAAAACGATGCCAATGCATACACTTCTGCTTCTACTGCACTGTACCAAAATGTATCGGAAAAAGTATAAGCCAGTGCACCCACAGCACCTGCAGCCATTATACCAATGATGGTTCCAGAATTAAATTCTGTACGATTTTTTAAATACATTTTTTTTGCAAAATGAGTGATCGTCCAAAACAAAAACAAAATGGTGAAACCACTTGCTAAAGCACTCATTAAATTTATACCGGTGGCTGCATTTGCCGGAGAAAATGGCGACATAAAGAGTCTACCTATTAAAACAAAAAAAGGAGCCCCGGGAGAATGTGGTATTTGCAGTTTGTATGCGCTAGAGGCAAACTCACCACAATCCCACAGGCTACCGTTCTTTTCCATTGTTAAAACGTACACAGAACAAGCAATGATGCAAATTACCCAACCGGTAATATTATTAATGCGTTTAAAATTCATCTTATAATTAGTTAGTTGTAAGGTCGCAAATATAAGTATGTTTAACCGTGGGGGAAAGCGTGCAAGTATTTTTTATAAAAATTATATCTAAAAAAAATTTACGGTTCCTTCTATAAACACATGGATCGAAATACATTGTAATCAATAGTTATCCTTTGAAACTATATTTGCAATTCTTAAAATGAAAAGAGCTTTTATACAATTACATATTGCTGTTTTTCTTGCAGGCTTTACTGCGGTGCTGGGTAGGCTTATTGCATTAAATGAAGGAATATTGGTTTGGTACCGCTTACTCATAACTGTTACTGTGCTTGCTGGAATACTTTATGCAAAAAAAGAATTTAAAAAAATTGTAGGCAAAGATATTTTAAGAATGTCGGCTGTTGGCGGTATTATTGCTTTTCACTGGGTTACATTTTATGGCAGTATTAAATATGGTAATATTTCAGTGGCACTTGTTTGTTTATCGGCTGCAGGTTTTTTTTCGGCATTAATAGAACCTATTCTATTTAAAAAGAAAATAGAAGTTGCTGAAGTTTTACTCGGACTTTTAGCTATTGGGGGTATCTACATCATTTTCGATTTTCATCCAAAATTTAAATTGGGAATTGTTTATGGTATTTTAGCAGCATTTGCTGCAGCAATTTTCCCTATGCTTAACAAGCAGCTTATAAAAGAATTTTCGCCCCGTACACTAACTTTTTATGAACTTTTTGGTGGATTAATTATACTTTCTTTATTCCTTCCCGTTTATTTAACTTTTACTCCCTCGGGTTATTTTATACCAACGATAGCCGATTTTGCTTGGTTATTAATATTAGCAGTTGTTTGCACAGTTCTTTGTTTTGATTTACAATTAAAAGCTTTACAAAAAATATCAGCTTTTACCTCTAACCTTATGTATAATTTAGAACCATTGTATGGAATAATACTTGCATTTGTATTTTTTGGAGAAGGTAAATCATTTCACAAAGCGTTTTACATAGGTGTGGCACTTATTTTACTGGCTGTTGTGTTACAAATGTTTAGGTTATTAAAGCAGGGGAAAATTAAAACCCTTGTTCAATAAATATCTTCATAATCTCATAGCATAATTGCAAAAAGTATAATAGCTTTATTAGTTATTGTTTTTTTGAATACGAAAAAAATCGATACTTAATTCTAAAATTATTTAATAATCTCTATAATTTATAAATATAATTCATTACTTTTGCCGTCCAAAATTTAAGGACAATGGCACGAGTATGTGAACTTACGGGTAAGAGACCAATTACGGGTAATAAGGTATCTCACTCTAATATAAAAACAAAACGCAGGTTTTTACCAAAC
>JAYVVD010000006.1:0-5771 GCA_043787295.1 Ferruginibacter sp.
CCGGCACATTCATCACCGAATATCTTTCAGATTGTGGAAATGAAGGTTGTGGCTGTCCGTTCACCATTACTTTACCATTTATAACCTGCAATACATCACCTCCAACAGCAACACATCTTTTAATAAAATTTTCTCTTTTATCTACCGGTCTTGTTATAATATCTGAACCATAACGGTTCCATGTTTCCTGCATGCCGATTTCCCTCACTTCTTCGTAATAAGTTTTCTGGCTACCAAATTGTTGTTGGCCATCTACAATAGGGTCATTTATTAGTGTATCATTCACCGGAAAATTAAACACCACTACATCGTTTCTTTTTACAGCAGTTGCCCACCACCTTGTGTATGGAATATGAATTGCCTCTGAATAAGATTTTACATTAACAAATGGCATGGTGTGGTGCACGAAAGGCATTGCAATCGGCGTATTAGGAATACGGGGACCGTAAGAAAATTTACTTACAAACAAAAAGTCGTTTACCAGCAATGTTTTTTCCATTGAAGGTGTTGGTATTGTATAAGCTTCAAATACAAAAGTACGGATGATAGTAGCGGCTACTACTGCAAATGCAGCTGCATCAATCCATTCCCTTGTACCGGATTTTTTATAGTTGTCTACCACTTTTTTTCCTGCATATCGTTCACTTTTGGAAAACCCCAGATAAGGAAAATAAATAAAAGGAAGGAATACAGCTGCTGCATGATGCCCCAGACCAAACCGACCAAAATATTCTGTAAATTTTATGGTTATCCAGATGGTAATAAAAGCACCTGCTACCGGAATAAACTGTACAAAAAACCACCATTTTTGTAATTCCATTTTTTCAACCATACACCAGGTATTATAAAAAGGAACAAGTGCTTTCCATGGTTCAATACCTGCTTTTTTAAACATTCCGTACATCCCAACATGCCAGCCTATAGCCGCAACAATAAAAATTATCCAACCAATACTCATAAACAGTTTTTTATTAGCTTCAAAAGTAATATTTGAAAATTACAATAGAAGAGATTTAACATTTAAATAGAGAGCAGTTTAAGATCACGGAGCTGCGTATGTATTTACATCATCTGCAGTTATTGTTTTGCCTCCCATTATTATTAAACGCTCAATTACATTGCGCAGCTCTCTTATATTACCGCTCCAATTATAACTTTTTAAAATGGACATTGCTTCTTTATCAATTTCCTTTTTCGGCTGACCATATTCTGCTGCAATTATTTTGGTAAAATGTACAGCAAGTTTTGGAATATCTTCCTGCCTTTCTTTTAAAGATGGAACATGAATAATAATTACTCCAAGCCTGTGGTATAGATCAAGCCTAAAGGTTTTCTCATCAACCTCCTTTAATAAATCTTTATTTGTAGCAGCCACCACTCTTACATCTACATTAATATCTTTATCTGCTCCTACTCTTGTTATTTTTCCTTCCTGCAATGCACGCAATACTTTTGCCTGTGCATTTAAACTCATATCGCCTATCTCATCCAAGAATAAAGTGCCACCGTTTGCCTGTTCAAATTTTCCAATTCTTTGTTTAATGGCCGAAGTAAAAGAGCCTTTTTCATGGCCAAATAATTCGCTCTCTATTAATTCTCCAGGGATGGCTGCGCAGTTAACCTCCACCATCGGACCCATATTGCGATTACTTTTTTCGTGTATCCATCTGGCAACAAGTTCTTTACCCACTCCGTTTTCACCCGTTATAAGTACACGGGCATCAGTTGGTGCAACTTTTTCAATGGTATGTTTTATTTTTTCAATGGCAGGACTATCACCTACCATATCTATCATTTTATTCACCTTTCGCTTCAGCACTTTCGTTTCAGCGGTCAGGTTTGTGCGGTCAATTGCATTGCGAAGTGTGATCAGTAATCTGTTAAGATCAGGGGGTTTGCTGATGTAATCAAAAGCACCTTTTTTTACAGCATCTACAGCTGTTTCCAGATTTCCATGTCCACTGATCATTATAATTGGAATATCTGAATTTACAGTTCTGGCTTTTTCTAAAAATTCAATTCCGTCAATTTTGGGCATCTTAATATCGCAGAGTACAACGTCGTAATTTTTTAATCCAAATTTCTTTAAACCTTCTTCTCCATCAGCAGCCTCTTCAATGTGATAGCCTTCAAAAGACAAAATTTCTGAAAGGGTTTTCCTTATTGCCTTCTCATCATCAATAATTAATATATCTGCCATTTTTAAATTTTATTTACAAAGATTAAAAATACTATTAAAATTTTTGTATTTAATAGTAAGTTTAATTATATCATAAATACTTTTTTAGATAACATACTTTTAAAAGAAAATTAGGAGTATAAGCACACACGCATTTTTCATCATTTGTTTCGTGTTATGCGTTCCTCCTGCAAAAAGCGGGATCCATTACTATCAGTTAAAGTCAGCAGTAAAACATTTTACAACTTTCATCAAACCTTGTAAAAATGTATGCTTTTTTCCAGCATACTAATTTTTCCATTCTTAAATTATTAGTTTCTTCAATCAACTTAAAAATGAATTTGTTTTTTGGATCTATAACCTTGGTAGAAAATTATGATATATTATACAATAGCTTATTACCTTATGACAAGCTTACCTATAATAAGCTAACTAAAAAAAAGACCGCCATGTAAAAAAATTTACATGGCGGTCTTTTAAATATAAGCTACTTTAATTTCTCTTCGCCAATTTATCGTTAACAATCATTTTGTTTAAAATTTTTACAGATTCATCAATGTAAATATCCTCGCCCACCCTCTTTATAAACTGTTTGTTTCTATCAATTTTTTCTTTTGTTTTATTGATATCAATCGTATCAGCTACAATATTTTTTACATCTAAAGCCTTCGCTAATTTATAAGCTTCTTCCAGTTGTTTGTAAACAGCTTTCAACTGCTTTTTATCTTCCTCATATTGCTTTAAATTTAAACTATAGGGCTTATCGGCATTGTTTTCTAAAATTTTTACACCACTTTTTATTTTAGTAAAATTAGGGCTTGCTGCTGTCTGCATATTAGCTGCTCCTATAACTGCATCAAGGTTGGTATAGTTTTCCCAAGGTTTAAAATCCGCCTTTTCAATTTCATCCCATTTCAACGCATATTTATTATCCTTTTCCCTAAATTTGAGGTATTCAAGTCTGTCAGGTAAAATAACATCCGGTGTTACGCCTTTTAGCTGTGTGGCACCACCATTTATTCTGTAAAACTTTTGAAGTGTAAGCTTTAATGAGCCGAGATCTTCAACTTTAGAACTACTAATTAATCTGTTTTCACTTTCAGGATTTAAAGGGATAGTCCTTTGCACAGTACCTTTACCATATGTACTTGTACTGCCTATAATAATTCCCCTTTTATAATCCTGAATAGCAGCTGCAAAAATTTCAGAAGCGGAAGCACTTGTTTCATCAACCATTACGGCAAATGGTCCTGTATATTGAATAGATTTATCTCTGTCTCTTAAAATAGAAGGTTTTTCATCTCTGCTTTTTACCTGCACGATTGGGCCGTCCTCTATGAACAAACCTGCCATTTGCACTACATCATACAAAGAACCTCCTCCATTATTTCTAAGATCCAGTACAATTCCTTCTACATTTTCTTTTTTAAGTTTTTCAATTTCTTTAGCAACATCTGCAGCGCATCTTGGTTTAGATGGATTTTGAAAATCAGCATAAAATTCCGGAAGATAGATGTATCCTATTTTGTGATCATTATTTATAATAACAGACCTTGCAAATGTTTCATCAATGTTTATCTCATCTCTTAATAAAGAAACAATTTTTGTGCTACCATCAACTCTTCTAATGGTCAGTCTAACTTCAGAACCTCTTTCAGAACCTCTGATTATTTTTACTGCATCTGTTACAGAATAACCGGTTACATCAATCGGTTCTGCTGCCCCCTGCCCAATTTTAATAATTTCATCATTCTCTTTCAATTCGCCGCTCCTCCAGGCAGGCATACCACTAACTAAACTTGTAATTTTTATTTTTCCATCTTCTTCTTTTAATTGTGCTCCAATCCCATAAAAGCTGCCTTTCATAGATTCGTTAAATCCACGCAAATCTACAGGTGCAAAATAGTCTGTGTGTGGGTCCATACTTCCTGCAATATCATTCACGAAAGTGCTGAAATTTTCATCAACTGTTTCTCTGTTTTTTTTCGTTGTAAAATACCGTTCCAACTGCTTTCTGACCACATCTCTTGACTCTCTCTCAAGGGTAGAATCTGCTTTTAACTTAAAGTCTTTTTTATCTTTATTTTTTAGTCTTTCTTCTAAAAAATCAGAATATTTACCAAGCGTCATATACTTCATTCTTCTTCTCCACAGATCAGTACGCTCGGATTCATTTTTAGGAAAAGAAAGTTTTTCAGGATTTGACTCTACAGATTCATTCACCGTAAAATCAAAAGGTTTTGCAAGAATTTTTTGATACAACAATGAAACCTCATTTTGTCTTTTTAGGTATATGGTATTTACAGCATAAAAAGATTCAAGTTCTGCACCATGTATCTCATCGTCTATTTTATCATTGTACTTGCTTAATTCATTTATATCAGATTGAAAGAAAATATTTTTTTCTCCATCAAGATCTTCTTCAAATCTTTTAAGCACTGCTTTACTGAATTCATCGTCAATTTTTTTCGGGCTGAAATGTCCTTCCTCCAACAAAATTCCTACGTTTCGTAAAATTTTTGCGTAGCGTAATTTGGGATTTTCTTCATTGTTGCTGTCGGACTTACCCATAGATTTAAAACCAATAAATAAACCAACGCTCATCAACACCAGCATTACAGGGATAAATTTTTTACTCATCATAAATGATGCAATTTTTTGCATGTAGTAAAATTAACGTAAAAATTAAGTTACAAGATTATTTGAAAGGCTAAATGGTAATAATGTTTTGTTAAACGGAATTTATTAGTCTGATAAGCAATGCTACATAGACTTTGATGTTCAATATCAGAAAATTTTTCGGAATTTAAAAAGCTGTTAATTTAAAAGATGAGGTTAAAACATGAATGAAATATATTATTGTAAAGTTGCAAGATTCACCAAGAAAGATGTAAAGCTCATATTAGATGCAGATCAAAAAATGTTATCCTTTTTTATCGCTTTTTAAAAAGGCAACAAGTCCTTTAAAATAATTGTGCTGGTCATCCCACATACTGCAATGACTGCCATCAGGACAAGTTACTAAAGAACCATTGCCCAATTTTTTACTCATCATCTTCATAAAATCGGGGTCCATGGTATCATGCATTCCTCTTATAACGAGTGTCGGTACTTTAATTTGATAAAGATCTGCAGTTCGATCCCAGAATGTTAAACGACCACTCACACCAAATTCTGAAGGTCCCTGCATAATTGTATAAATCTGGTTATTTGTATGACCAAACATTCTGTTAAGTGGCTCCGGAAAAGGATAAATCCTACAAACATGTTTGTTATAATAGTTGTTCATCAGTAAATTCATATAGCGTGGATCTGTAGTTTTATTTTCTTTTTCAAAATTTAAAATACTGTCAACTACCTTAGGATCCATTTGTTTTTGTAATACATTTTTATTGTAGGCTGCATAAGCAGGGCAACTGCTCATCATATTGCTTATTATTAATCCTTTTAAATTTTGTTGGTATTTTAAAGCATATTCCATAGCCAATATTCCACCCCAACTATGGCCCAATAAATAAAAATTTGAGCTGTCTAAATGGAGGGCTTGCCTTACCTGTTCTACTTCTTCAACAAAACGTTCAGTAACCCAAAG
>JAYVVD010000007.1:0-3820 GCA_043787295.1 Ferruginibacter sp.
AGATCAGATGTTTGGCAACCTTTAAAGTAATCCATTATTTCCTCCTGCTCATACTCATCTACCATTTCATCTATAGCATAACCAAGATTTAATTTTGTACCACTTGCAACAATTGTTTCCATCTCTTCCAACAACTCTTCTAACTTTAGATTTTTGTTTTTGGCAATAGTTTCCAGTGTCATTTTCTTATCTACATTTTGTATAATAAAAATTTTATTGCTGTTTTTGTTGGCTACAGATTTCATAACAAAATCATCAGGCCTTATAATATCGTTCTCTTCAGCATATTTTATAATAGCATCTAAAAAAGGTTTACCATACCGCAATGATTTTCCTTTACTAACTCCACTAATTTTCTCCAGTTCTTCCATAGTGGTTGGGTACATGGTAGCCATATCTTCCAACGAACTTTCTAAAAATATTACAAAGGGCGGTAAGTTTTTTTCTTTAGAAACTTTTTTGCGCAGGTCTTTTAAAATCTCCAGTAACTTTTCATCTTTCAGATTTTCTATTTCTCCTTCAGGGACTGCAGCTTCATCATCAGCATTTGCATCTTCAAACAAATTATTTAATGCAATTTTAAAAGAAGTTGGCTTCTTCATGTAAGCCTTACCGGCTTTGGTTATTTTTAAAACACCATACTCTACAATATCTTTATCAAGCAACCCCTGTAACAACATTTGCCTTATTAAGCTGTTCCATAAATGTGGTTCTTTATCATTGCCACAGGCAAAAACATCAAGTTCTTCGTGGCGATACATTTTTACAGCTGGGGTTGCTTTACCTGTAAGTATTAGCAGCACATATTCTATGGCAAACTGTTCACCTAATGAATCAATTGTTTTTAAAACGCAAATTGTTTCCTCTTTTGCTTCAACTTTTTCTTTAGGATTTATGCAGTTATCGCAATGCCCGCAACTCACTGCATCATCGTAGTGCTCACCAAAATAATACAATAGTGTTTTGCGTCTACAAATACTACTTTCTGCATACGAAACAGTTTCATTAATAAGCTGTGCACCTACTTCTCTTTCACTCAAACTTTTATCACGCATTAAATGCTCCAGCTTGCTTACATCTTTATGTGAATAATATAAAAGGCATTTCCCTTCCTTACCATCTCTGCCCCCTCTACCGGTTTCCTGGTAATAATTTTCTATTGACTTTGGAATGTTGTAATGAATTACAAAACGTACATCGGGCTTATCAATTCCCATTCCAAAAGCGATGGTGGCAACAATTACATTAACCTCATCATTTAAAAACAGGTCCTGCCGCTGCGCCCTTAATTTAGCATCGAGTCCGGCATGATATGCTACCGCAGTTATACCATTCGCATTCAACATAGCTGCAAGCTCTTCGGTAGTTTTTCTGTTTAGGGTATAAATAATACCACTTTTGTTTTTATAATTATTTATAAACCGAACAATGCTTTTATTAGTCTGTTCCAGATTTATTTTCGGTTGTACTTCGTAATAGAGATTAGCTCTGTTAAAAGAAGATATAAAAATATTGGGATCTCTCAACCCAAGATTTTTTACAATATCACTTTGTACTTTTGGTGTTGCTGTTGCAGTAAGTGCAATGATTGGAACATTGGGATTTATCTGCTCCGTCATTTCCTTCAATCTCCTGTATTCAGGTCTAAAATCGTGGCCCCATTCAGAAATACAATGTGCTTCATCTACAGCAAAAAAAGATATATCGAGTGTTTTAAAAAACTCCACATTTTCTTCCTTCGTCATAGTTTCAGGTGCCACATACAACATTTTTGTGCGTCCTGCAAGCAGATCATCTTTTACAACTTTTACCTGACCTTTATTTAATGTGCTGTTTAAAAAATGCGCAATATGGTCTTTGCTGCTAAAACCCCTCATAAGATCAACCTGGTTTTTCATGAGTGCAATAAGCGGCGATACTACAATAGCTACCCCCTTACTTACCATAGCGGGTAACTGGTAACACAAACTTTTACCGCCACCCGTTGGCATTATTACAAAAGTATCTTTACCTGAAAGCAGGCTGTTTATTATTTCTTCCTGTGTTCCTTTAAATGTATTAAAACCAAAATTTTCCTGTAAGTGTTTTTTAAGGTTAGGATATTCAGCTGATACTGTAAAGGAACTCTGGTTTTGCGCAGGTTTGTTTTTGGTGGCAGTGTTGGTCTTTACTTTAGGCATAATAAATGAGGTCAAAAAAATCCGTCACTTTGAAAAATTAAATAAAAAGCCTGTGTGCCTTTTATAACGGGCAGTGAAGGTACTTAATAGCAACTTATCATAAAAGTAAACGAAGGGTTAAAAGTATCATCGAATCTTTGCTGCCATAAGATAATATTTTTTTTTAATTTATTACATTTATTTGTTGTTTAAAATGATGCAAACTTGTCTGATTGGTTTATGAGGTATTTAAAATAAATTGCACTCTGTGAAAAGTAAGCCCCCTAATTTAATAATAACCAGTGCATTAAAAACATTGCAATTAGAAGCGGATAGCATTTTGGGACTTATTCCTTTTGCAGGCGATAGTCTCATAACTGCTGTAGAATTACTCGCCGCCTGCAAAGGGCGGGTGGTAATAAGCGGCATTGGTAAAAGCGCCATTGTTGCACAAAAAATTGTTGCTACTTTGAACAGTACAGGAACGCCCGCATTATTTATGCATGCGGCAGATGCTATCCACGGTGACCTTGGAATGATTCAAGAAGAGGATATTGTAATTGTCATCAGCAAAAGCGGGGACAGTCCTGAAATTAAAGTGTTGGTGCCACTGGTAAAAAACTTTGGTAATAAATTGCTAGGTATGGTCGGTAATATGCACTCTTACTTAGCGGTGCATGCTGATGTGGTAATAAACACAACCGTTTCTCAGGAGGCTTGTCCCAACAACCTTGCACCAACTACAAGCACAACTGCACAAATGGTGATGGGCGATGTACTTGCCATTTGCCTGATTGAAGTGAAGGATTTTAAAACGGTTGATTTTGCACGTTTTCACCCCGGTGGTGCATTAGGTAAAAGGATGTATTTAAAATGTGGCGATTTAATTAAACTACATGAAAAACCTTTTGTAGCAGAAGGAGACAGTATAAAGAAAGTTATTCTTGAAATTTCTAAAAAAAGACTCGGTGCCACAGCCATACTAAATAAAAACGACGAGCCTATTGGGATAGTTACTGACGGAGATATAAGGCGTATGTTTGAAAATTACGATGATTTTAATAAATTAATTGCTACAGATATTATGACACCGCATGCAAAAAAAATTGATACGGATGCCCTTGCTGTTGAAGCTTTGCAAATAATGAAAACACACAACATTAGCCAGCTGCTTGTTATGGAAAACAATGAGTATGTAGGAATGCTCCATTTGCATGACCTCATTAAAGAAGGTATTATTTAATAACAGGAGCCTCAAGAAACTAGAATTTTTTTGCGGATCAAAGTTTGATATTTGAAAGTTGATATATGAACAAACACAATTATGTAGCCATCATGGCGGGGGGAATAGGAAGCAGGTTTTGGCCCATGAGCAGAACAGATATGCCAAAACAGTTTTTAGATATTTTAAATATTGGAAGAACTTTAATACAGTCAACATACGACAGGTTTATACAGTTTATTCCACCCGAAAATATTTTTATCGTTACATCAACCCAATACAGGGATATTGTAAAACAACAACTCCCTGACCTTATAGAAAAAAATATTCTTTGCGAACCGTCACGAAAAAATACAGCGCCGTGTATAGCGTACATTTCTTATAAATTATACGAGTTAGATTCCAACGCTAATTTGATTTGTGCACCAGCAGATCATCT
>JAYVVD010000008.1:0-13930 GCA_043787295.1 Ferruginibacter sp.
ATATCTGCGTCGCACAATTTCATCAAGCTGTCAATATCTTCTCCGGCATCAAAAAGCAATCTTCTAATGGCAGAGTCGGTAATATTTTCTTTGGTAAGGCTGATAGGACGAAGATGCATTTCAACCATTTTGCGAACAAATTTCATTTTCTCATTTTGTGGCAGTTTAAGTTGCGCAAATATTTTAGGCACCATTCTTCCACCCACAGCTTCGTGGCCATGAAACGTCCACCCATGACCATCTTCCATTTTTTTCGTTGCGGGCTTGGCAATATCGTGCAGCACCGCAGCCCATCTCAACCACAAGTCATCGGTAGTGTTTGCAATATTATCTAACACCTGTAGGGTGTGATAAAAATTATCTTTATGCCCATAGCCATCTACAAATTCCGCCCCTGCAAGCGCAACCATTTGTGGAAAAATTATTTCCAGCAAACCTGTTTTATACAAAAGCTCCAACCCAACGGATGGCTTTTTACTGAGTAAAATTTTATTGAGTTCTTCAGTAATCCTTTCCTTGGTAATAATTTTAATTCTATGTGCATTGGCAGCAATGGCCTGCCAAGTTTTATCTTCAATGTTAAACTGTAGCTGTGCAGCAAAACGTATAGCCCGCATCATTCTCAGCGGATCGTCAATAAAAGTTTTCTCTGGTTCAAGGGGCGTTCTGATTATTTTTCTTTCTATGTCTCCAAGTCCATCAAAAGGATCATTTACAGTGCCAAAATTATTTTCGTTCAAGCTTATTCCAATCGCATTAATGGTAAAATCTCTTCGCAACTGATCGTCCTGCAAAGTTCCGGCTTCTACAGATGGATTGCGGCTATCGGTGTGGTAACTTTCTTTTCTTGCACCAACAAATTCAATTTCTGTTTCGTCAAATTTTATTTGGGCTGTACCGTATGTTTTAAAAATATTTACCTGTACATTTTTTCCGAATTGTTTTGCTGTTTCCTGCGCCAGTGCAATTCCATCGCCCACACAAACAACATCTATATCTTTGGTGCTTCTCCCAATAATTTTATCTCTTACAAAACCGCCGATTATATAACTTTCAATACCTAATTTTTTAGAAGCTGCTGAAAGTTTTTTAAAAAGCGCTAATTCAGCTTCACTGTAATCGAGTTTCATAAATACAAAAATAAGAAAAGCTGTTTGCAGTTGCTTAAATGGCTAAACATACCATAATTTCACCTCAAATAGAAAATTAAAATAATGACTGCTGTAAGAAAACAGATAGTATTACGTACCAAGTAAAAAAATCTATGTTACTAAAAAAACTTAGCCTTACAATAACCTTGTTTTGTTTTTATCTGGTGATAAATGCACAGGTTAAAACTGTTTATCCTGAAGGACTAAAAGTTGGCGACAAAGCCCCTATGTTTTCAGCTAAAAACCAGGATGGACAAGAAATAGCATTAAAAAAACTATTAAAAAAAGGGGATGTTGTAGTGCTGTTTTACAGAGGACAATGGTGCCCTTATTGTAACCAGCAATTAAAAAAAATGAACGACTCTCTTAAATTCATTTCTGCAAAAGGCGCAACTGTTTTGGCTGTAACACCTGAAACTGCCGAAAACGTAAAAAAAACCATTGAAAAAACAAAGGCAACTTTTTCTATTATTGAAGATGAAAGCCTAGCTATAATGAAAAGCTACAAAGTAAATTTTGCGATAGATGAAAGTACCATTTTAAAATATAAAACCTATGGAATTGATTTTGATAAAGCCAATGGCAGCAATTCAAGCAATTTGCCTGTACCGGCCACCTACATTATTGGCAAAGATGGTATAATAAAATATGCTTTTTTTGATGTGAACTATACAAAGCGTGCATCTGTAATAGATATTATAGATCATTTATAATTTCTGCAGCATTACAAAAAGTTCTGAACTTCTTCTTGGGCCGATGGAATTGTAGCATTCATCCATTATTTTTATTTTGAACTTATCTTTAAATAAAAGTTGGTATTCATGTTTGCTGCTGCTAAAAGGCGGACCACCTTCAAATGTTCTATTAAAAAATAACCCAACTAATTTACCATTCACTTTTAAAAGTTCGTCTATTTTTTCCACATAATTTTTTCTTAAAAAAGGATCAATAGCACAAAAGAAAGTCTGTTCTACAATTAAATCAAAGGTTTGGTCTAACGTGAAAAAATCGCCGCAAATAATATTTATTTCTTTGTTTAGAAAAGCTGCAAACTGATCTTTTAATTTGTCAACCGGCAGCGGAGAAATATCTATTAAAGTAATATTCTTAAACCCATTCTGAAGAAGATAATCTGCTTCATAAGCATTGCCGCATCCGGGAATTAAAATAGAAATGTTTTTATCGGTCAGCTGGTCAAAATATTCTTTTAAAGGTGGGGAAACTTTGCCCATATCCCATGCGGCATCGTTGTTTTTATACCTGTTGTTCCAGTAATCTTCGTTTAATATATCAGACTGTTTTTTCACTGTGTTTTACATTTGCGGAAATATTATTTTTACTCCATTGTATTTTCTTCACCAACGCTTCCTGCCTTACGTTACAATCCCTTTTTATGCAAATAGCACAGCTAAAAGTCATGCAGGCATCTGAGTGTACAAAAATTTCAAGAGAGTCTCCATATTCTCTTCTAAGTAAACCCGTAAGTTCATCTATTTCATGATGAGCCTCGTATACATTAAAATACCAGGGCACAGTAAGGTGGGCATCTAAATGGAGTAAAGCACCGTATTTAATAATGCGCAGATTGTGCATATCAATCCAATTAGCCGCCCTGTTTTTATTAAGGGTTACTATCATTTCTGTCAATAAACTTTCATCAGCCTCATCCATTATTCCTGCAATAGAACTGCGGATAATTTTATAGCCGGTGTATGAAATGATCAAGGCAAAAAGTATAGCAACCGCACTGTCTATCCAGTAAATATTTGTAAAGTAAAGAAGCATTAATCCTACAATAATACCAGCAGTGGTATATGTATCACTCTTTAAATGTTTACCACTTGCAATGAGTGGAAGAGAATTATTTTTTTTACCAACTCGCTCGCACACAATACCCGCAACATAATTTACAACGGCAGTTATTACAATCAACAATATTCCCCAGTCAAGTTTGTGCACTACTCCCGGAGAAGTAAGATTTTTTGAAGCACCATATATTATAAGAATACCTGCCACAAATATTAATGTGCCTTCTACAGCAGATGAAATAAATTCAACTTTACCATGCCCATAAGGATGATCGTTGTCTTTAGGTCGGGCCGAAACTATCAGGCTATAAATACCCAATACACCTGCAACAATGTTCACAATACTTTCCAGCGCATCTGTAAGAATGGCTACAGAATGTGTGAGTAAGTAAGCCGTTATCTTTATAAGAAACAACAGCACCGAAAGAATAGCTATTCTTTTTTGTATCCGTAAATTTTGGGAGCTGGCTTGCATGTGCAATTAAGATAAAGGAGGTAAGTTTATTTGTAATTATGGTTGAACCAAAACAAACGCAAATCGGTAGAAATGAAGCGTAGATGTGCATTTCCTACCATATAGGTAACCTCCAATAAGTAAAAACAAATAAACCAAAATAGTAGGTAGTTTACATTTAGAGATTAATTAAAAGGTTTATTTATTGGCCATTAATTTTATTTACCAAAAAGACCTTTAATTGAATCCATAATTCCACCGCCGCTTTGCTCATCATTTTGTTCATTATTCTGTGCGGTTTTGCCGCTGAAAGCTGCAGTAAGATCAGCAAGATTTACCTGACCATCGTGGTTTTTATCAAGTGCATTTCCGCCAAATTTAGATACAAGGCTGCCGATATCCATCCCACTGGTTTTATTACCGCTTAGGCTGTTAAAAATACCCTGCAAACTAAAACTGTTGTCATTACTGTCATTGGTTTTACTAACCAGTTTACTCATTACCATTGGGATGATTGCACTGGCAATACCACCGGCTTTATTGCTATCCAGCCCAAATTTATTCATGAGTGTAGTAATAAGATTGGAAGATACATTTTGTGTAACCGGATTATTTGTAATATCCTCATTGGTATTTTGGTTAAATAAATTTAATACACTGGCGGCACCACCACCACCCATCATTCCTTTTAAAGTTTCCATTATAGAACCTGAAGTGGCACTTATGGCTTCTTCATTTTGCTCATTTGGTATTGCCGGGTTATTAACTATAGCATCACCTGAGTATTGTTTTACAAGATTCATCAATTCATCAAACATAAAATTTAGTTTAATTTTTAAAAATTAAAAGTAGTAATTTATTTTAGCAAAATAGCAGTAAAAAATATTTTTAAACTTTTTTAAATACCAGCAAACTATCGTCGGTCAAATAAAGAAATAGTTTACCATCTTTAAAATAATAGCTTACGATTTTTTCTTTTATTTGAGCCGAAATAATTTTCTCTATACTCTTTTTATTACAGCCCATTTTCGTGCTTAAAAGCTGGTAAAACTGTATTCTTTTTCCCTGCACTTCTATTTTCCCTTTAATGCTGTTACAGCCATCGTTGCCAGAAACTGTTCCCTCAACAATATCTATATTAAATTCAGGTATTTTATTGTATTCAATTGGTAAGATTGCAGTGTTTCCAATTTTCTCAAGAAGCCATTTTCCTACGAGGTTATTATCAGCTAAAAATTTTCCGCAACCGAAGTATATCGTTTTATTGAACACAACATTTACTTCTTTTTTAAATACCTCTCTTATGGTTGTTATTGTGCAGATCTTTTCTTTTATTTCAATTTTTACATTTCCTGATTTTAATGCTACAGTAAATACTCTTCGTTCTTCATTTACATCTTTCTTAAGTTGATTGTACGCAAATTTTAACGCCAATCCATCATCAGCTGTAAACCTAACTGTATCATCATAATTGATGGTTAATGTCCAGTTTGAAGGCTGGTTTCCTTCGGCAAAAAAATCAACCCCGTTTTGTTGAAGATTTTTTAACTCCGGTGGTGGTTGAACATTATTATTATGAGTTGCAGATTTTGGCGAAATATTTTTAGTGCTGTTGCAACCAACAAAAAATAGTATTAAAGAAAATGTAATTAATATTTTTTTCATACCTGTAAAATTGCATGTAAATATTTTAAAAGTATTAAATATCGTCTTAAATATTTCTTCTTATTTTAAATATATCTTATTCTGTTTATTAGCAAACAAATCTGCTACATTTACTTTTTAATTAAAAAGAATTTTGATGAAATATAGTATCGTTGTAGTTGCATTTTTTATTTTTTCCTGTAAAAGCAGTAAACAAGTCTCTATAAAACCTAGGGTTATTCTGTTGCAAACTACACCTCAAAATGTAAGTTTAAATGGTAAGTTGTTTTCTTCCATTTTTCAACAAAGGGCAGCGGAATACAGGGCGTTGTGTTTACAGAGTTACAATATTGCAAAGCTTCGTATTGACAGTTATGTTGTGCAATCTGAAAAGCCAAAAGCCATTATAACAGATATTGATGAAACTATTTTAGACAACAGCGCTTATGCCGTTCATCAGGCTTATCAGGGTTTAGAATATACATCCTCTTCCTGGTATGAATGGACCGATAAATCAGCTGCCGACACAATGCCCGGTGCAGCCGCTTTTTTAAAATACATTGCCTCTAAAAACATTCAGGTATTTTATATAACCAACAGAGAAGACAGAGAACGAGCAACTACGTTAAAAAATTTACAGCATTTTGGTTTACCAAATGCTGATGAAATTCATCTATATACAAAACTTGGTACATCAAGCAAAGAAGAAAGGCGCCAACAGGTTATGGATCGGTATGAAGTTGTTTTATTAATGGGTGATAACCTCGCAGATTTGAGTATGCTCTTCGACAAAAAAACAGAAGAAGAAAGAAGAAAGAATACAGATATGCTGGCGGGAGAATTTGGTAAAAAATTTATAGTTTTTCCAAATTCGAATTATGGTGACTGGGAAAGTAGTATGTACAAAAATGATTACAAACTTTCACAAATGCAAAAAGATTCTGTAATAAAATCTTTACTAAAGAGCTATTAGGGAACAGTACCCAATTAGTATTTTTGCAGTTGGTAAGAAAAAAAATGCCGCAAGTTTTACAACCTGCAGCATTTTAATAAATACAAAAATTATTAATCATTCTTTTTTCACATTAAATATTCCTATTTACGTCAAAGTTTTCTAACTCTTTGCAAAAGGCATTTAAATATGTAGAACCTAATGCGCCATCAATAATACGATGATCGTAGCTTAATGAAACATACATCATGTGGCGAATAGCAATTACATCTCCTTGTGGCGTTTCCAACACCATTGGTCTTTTCTTAATTGCGCCAACAGCCATAATTGCCACCTGCGGCTGGTTAATGATTGGTGTTCCCATTATGCTTCCAAAAGTACCTACATTGGTTAAGGTAAATGTTCCTCCAGTTGTATCATCGGGTTTTAATTTACCATTTCGTGCAGCATTGGCAAGTCCGTTTACCTGTTTGCACAAACCGGTTAGGTTCAATTGATCTGCATTTTTAATAACCGGAACAATTAAATTACCCGATGGCAAAGCAGTCGCCATACCAATATTCAAATCTTTTTTTATAATTATATTATTACCATCCACCGAGCTGCTCAGCATTGGATATTTCTTAAGTGATTTTACAACTGCCTCAACAAATAGTGGCGTAAAAGTTATTTTCTCACCTTCTCTTTTTTCAAATTCTTTTTTAATCTTTTCCCTCCATTGTACAAGGTTTGTTACATCGCATTCAGCAAAGCTTGTTACATGTGCACTTGTAGCCACACTATCCGTCATGTGTTTGGATATGAGCTTGCGCATTCTATCCATTTCAATTATTTCTACATTGCCTGTGTAAACTGTAGGTGTATTATTGGCAACAACTACCGGAGCCTGAGAAGTAGCCATTACAACTGCCTGTTGGCTTTGTTGGGGAGCTTGTGCAACCTGATTATTTGCCGCAACGTTTCCTCTGTTTGCTACAAAAGCAAGCATATCTTTTTTACTAACTCTTCCATCCTGACCTGTCCCCGGAATCTTTTCAAGCTCTGTCATGCTAACGCCTTCACTTTGGGCAATATTTAAAACAAGCGGAGAATAAAAACGTACACCGTTTGACGAACTTTCCATTGTGGCATTCGTTGGCTGATAAGGAATTTCTTCTACAACTTTTGCCTCTTCATATTCAACTTTAGAAGTTGCAGTAGCAGGAGTTGCAACAGTATTTTCTTCGGCTCCCGTTCTTATTTTTACAATTACAGTTCCAATTGGTACCACATCATTTTCTGCAAATAAAATTTCTTCAATTATTCCTTCAGCAGTAGAAGGAACTTCACTATCCACTTTATCTGTAGCAATATCTAAAACAGTTTCATCCTGTGCTACTTTATCGCCTACTTTTTTATGCCATTTAAGTATGGTCGCCTCCATAATACTCTCACCAAGCTTTGGCATTGTAAGATCAACTAAACTCATAGAATATTTATTTTTTTATTAAGGTGCAAATGTATAATTTAAAGCTTAGATATTAACTAATAACCATTCCATAAACAAATGGTTATTGCAGATCAATATGTAGAAAAATTAATTCTTCATGGCATCAGCCGCACTTATTACTTCGTCTGCCATTTTCTTTTTATATATTTCCAATTTTTCACTTATAACATCATCTTGCGTGGCAAGAATTTGTGCTGCCAAAATTCCTGCATTTTTTGCACCGTTAAGTGCAACAGTTGCTACAGGAACACCTCCGGGCATTTGTAAAATAGATAAAACAGAATCCCACCCATCAATAGAATTGGATGATTTTATAGGTACACCAATCACGGGTAGAATAGTGTAAGCTGCAACCATTCCCGGCAAATGTGCTGCGCCGCCCGCACCCGCAATTATTACTTTTATACCTCTTGCTTTTGCTTCCATTGCATAAGTACGCATGCGTTCTGGGGTTCTGTGAGCAGAAACAATGGTCATTTCAAAAGGAATGTCAAACATTTTCAATGTATCCGCAGCATCCTGCATAATTTTTAAATCGCTCTGGCTACCCATTATGATTGCTACTTGAATCTCCATATCTTTCGTTTTAAAATTTAAAACGAAGGTAAGAATATCTAAAACTTATAAAAATTCCAAATACCTTTCACTCGTATCGCATGTTTAGTTGCTGGGAAATCGTCTAAATAATAAATTTTGCATTCAGAAAGGTAATACCCATTCTATATTCCTTATATCTTTGCAACGTTTCATTTATAAAATTGAATTATGCGGCCAGTTTTAAAAACTTTTAAATATTGTATTGTATTTTTTTGTGTTGTTTGTTTATTTATTGCCTGTAAAAAGAAAGACGCCAATGTAGGTAAATCAAAATCTTTACCGCCAGTTCTTGTAGATGTAATTATTGCTGAGCGTCAGCCTATTTCAGACATAGTTGAAGCAAACGGTACTGTAGTTGCCAATGAATTTTTAGAGCTACATCCCGAAGTAAGTGGCCGTTTAACTTACCTTAATATTGCGGAAGGCAATGGGGTTGCTCAGGGAACTATTCTGGCTAAAATAAATGATGCAGACCTTCAAGCTCAGCTTGCCAAAACTAGAGTACAGCTTGATCTTGCACAAAAAACCACCCAACGTTACAAGCAATTGTTAGATGTGAGTGGTATCAACCAGAGCGATTACGATATTGCATTAAACCAGGTAAATGCCTATAAAGCTGATATGGTTTACACCCAGGCATTAATAAATAAAACTATCATTAGAGCACCGTTCAGCGGGGTTATTGGGTTGAGACAAATTAGCCCAGGCGCATACGTAACTCCTGCAAGTACTTTGGCTACACTTCAACAAACATCCAAAATAAAAATAGATTTTACCGTTCCTCAAAATTACAGCAACATCATAAAAAGAGGGTCAGTATTAAATGTTGAGCTCGATGCAATACCACACAAAATGGGAAGAGCCAAGATTGTTGCAACAGAACCGGGAGCAAATACCGACACACGTAACTTAAAAGTGCGAGCTGTTTTATCTGAATCAAACATTAACCCCGGTGCGTTTGTAAAAGTATTTTTAAATGCAGGCTTTGGTAAAACTTCTATTATTGTGCCTACTAACTGTATTATTCCAAACGATAAAGATAATCAGGTAATTATTGTAAAAAACGGCCTCGCAAATTTTGTAAATGTAGAAATGGGTATCCGCCAATCATCTTCTGTAGAAATTATAAAAGGTATAAATGTTGGCGATTCTGTTGTTGTTACAGGAGTATTGTTTGCAAGACCAAAAAGTAAAGTAACAGTTAGGTCTGTGAAAAAATTAGCAACATTGCTTCCTAAAGATTCTGCTGCCAGTTATTAATTAATTAAGTTTTATTTGAATGAATATATCGGAATTATCACTTAAGCGGCCTGTACTAGCCACAGTTTTAAATTTAATGATCATTTTATTTGGAGTAGTAGGCTTTAGTTTTCTTGCTATAAGAGATTATCCAGCTATTGACCCAGCAGTTGTGAACGTCAGTACTTCGTATACAGGTGCAAATCCGGATATTATTGAAAGCCAGATAACAGAACCGCTTGAAAAACAAATCAACGGCATTCCCGGAATAAAAACAATTACTTCTTCCAGCTCTTTGGGCAACAGCAATATTTCTGTTGAATTTGTGTTAGGAGTTGATTTGGAAGCAGCAGCAAGTGATGTGAGGGATAAAGTAGGTCAGGCTTCCCGCTCTTTACCGCAGGATATTGATGCAGCACCTGTTGTAACAAAAGCAGATGCAAACAGCGATTTTATTTTAATACTTGCCGTGCAAAGTCGTACAAAAGGTTTGCTCGAGTTAAGTGATTATGCTGAGAATGTGTTGCAACAGCAGTTTCAGACAATTAATCAGGTAAGTTCTGTAAACATATTCGGGCAAAAAAGATATGCCATGCGTCTTTGGCTTAACCCAGATAAGATGTCGGCATTTGGTATAAACTTCAGCGACATAAGAACATCTTTAAATGCAGAAAATATTGATCTTCCCCCCGGTAAAATTTATGGTGACAATACGGAACTTACTATAAAAACAGTTGGCAGATTAACTTCAGAAAAGGAATTTCAGGATCTTTTAATAAAGCAGGACGCATCGGGCATTGTGAGGTTAAGAGATGTTGCAAGAGTAGAAATTGGCCCTGAAACATTGGAGCAGGGTTGGAAATACAATGGTGTAAATGCTGTAGGTATCGTAATAATTCCTCAACCGGGCGCAAACAATATTCAGATAGCAAATGATTTTAATAAAAAATTAGAATCGATTAAAAAACTGAATAAATCAGATATTGAAATGAATGTGTTACTTGATAACACACAAAACATTCGAAAATCAATCAGCGAGGTGGAGGAAACGCTTCTTATTTCTTTTGCTTTTGTTGTACTAGTAATTTTCTTTTTCTTCCGTGACTGGCTCACTGCCCTCAGACCATTAATAGATATTCCAATTTCGCTTGTAGCAACTTTTTTCATCATGTACATTTCGGGTTTTTCAATAAATATCCTGACATTATTGGGTATTGTGCTAGCAACCGGTTTGGTGGTAGATGATGGTATTGTTGTAACAGAAAATATTTTTAGAAAACTGGAAGAAGGGTTGCCCATAAAGCAAGCTGCTTTGGATGGCAGTAAGGAGATTTTCTTTGCAGTAATTTCTACTTCTATAACATTGGCAATTGTTTTTTTGCCAGTAATATTTTTAGAAGGTTTTATTGGAAGGCTTTTCCGTGAATTTGGTATTACGCTGGCATCTGCGGTACTAATTTCTGCATTTGTATCACTTACCATTACACCTGTTTTAAATGTTGTAATGCGCAGAAAAAAACAGGGACATGGAAAGTTTTACATGAAGACAGAACCATTTTTTACAGGGATGGAAAATGGTTACAAAAATTTATTGTCGGGATTTTTAAAAGTACGATGGATCGCATGGGTGATAATTGGTGTTTGTGCTGCAATGATATACTTAATTATGGGAACGCTGCAAAGCGAAATTGCACCAATGGAAGATAGAAGCAGTATACGTTTTAGTGTATCTGCTCAAGAAGGAACCAGTTACAGTAAAATGCAAAATATATCAGATGAGATTGCCAATTATATGTATGATTCTATACCCGAAAGAGATTTTGTATTTGCCCGTACACCTGTCGGACCCGTAAACAGCTCACAGCCAAGGCTCGCATTGGTACCACCATCAGAAAGGGGGCGTACACAAGATCAAATTGCAAATGACCTAAACCGCAAAATGGGAAGGTTTAATGAGGCAAAAGTTTTTGCAATACAGGAGCAAACAATTGCTGTTGGTGCAGGTTCACGTGGTGGTTTGCCGGTTCAGTTTGTACTGCAAAATCAGGATCTTGAAAAAATGAAAGACATCATTCCTAAGTTTTTGGAAGAAGCAAAAAAAGACAAGACCTTTTCAAATGTTGATGTCAATTTAAAATTCAATAAGCCTGAAATTTCCTTAACCGTAGATCGGATGAAAGCCAAAGATCTTGGTCTGTCATCCAAGGATATTGTTGGTGCAATACAAGCTGCGTTTAGTGGCGGTAGGCTTGCATATTTCCTTCGAAACGGTTATCAATATTCAGTTATAGCGCAGGTAGAAAGAAGTGAAAGAAATAAACCGGATGATATTTCTAAATTGTATGTAAGAAATAATAAAGGCGAAAGCATTCCTTTAAGTGCCGTTGTAAAACTAGAAGAAACAAGCAGCCCACCGAGTTTGTTTCACTTTAACCGTTACAAAGCTGCAACAATTTCTGCATCGCTTGCTGAAGGAAAAACAATTGGCGATGGTATAAAAGCAATGCAGGCTATTTCGAAAAAATTACTTGATGAAACATATCAGACAGCACTCAGCGGCCCATCAAGAGATTATGCAGAAAGCAGCAGTAATATTGCCTTTGCATTTGGGCTGGCGCTCATACTTATTTATCTCGTACTGGCTGCACAGTTCGAAAGTTTTGTAGATCCTTTTATTATTATGCTCACAGTACCACTTGCACTTGCCGGCGCATTGCTAAGCCTCTGGGCATTCGGACAAACACTAAATATTTTTTCTGAAATTGGTATGATCATGCTCATTGGTCTGGTTACAAAAAACGGCATTTTAATTGTAGAATTTGCCAACCAAAAAAGAGAACAGGGCTTATCTAAAGCAGCAGCTGTTGTAGAAGCATCCAGACAAAGATTGCGACCGATTTTAATGACGAGTCTTGCAACATCATTTGGTGCTTTGCCAATTGCGCTAAGCCTTGGCTCTGCAGCTGCAAGCCGTGTTCCACTTGGTATTGTGGTTGTAGGTGGAATTGTATTTTCCCTTATTCTTACACTTTTTGTAATACCCGCAGTGTATACTTTTTTAAGTGGCAAACACAAACACGAAGCAAAAAAAATTGAGATTACCGATTAATTGAAAACCCTGACGGCGATTGAAACCTCGTTAGCGTTTTAATAAAAAAATATTTGGGGCTATGAAATTTTTATCATTTATCAAACTTTGTTCCGGCTATACGCTTCAATCTTTTATTTTTGCTAAAAAGCAAATAAAAGGATTTCCGCTCCTATCCGGCAGCCTTTCAATATTATATCTTTCATCAACAATAATCAAGCAGTTAATTTGAAATACAACAAATCTTATATCACAACCTTTATCAAACAAAAAAATATCATTATTTGTAAAAAAATGATGCAATTGTTTTTAATACTTTCGTTGTCAATCTTCACACAAAAAAGTTTTTCTCAAGATACTTTGCGCCTGCCCGATGCCATAAACCAAGCACTTAAAAAAAGCCTTGATATTACCATTGCAAAAAATAATATTGAAGTTGCGACCATTTTAAACAGCTATGGCTTTGCCGGTGGGCTTCCTGTTGTAACGGGAAACATAACCAACTTTGAATCGGTTACAAGTGTAAACCAGAAATTAAATACAGGTACAAATATTCAAAGAAACAATGCAGCGGCAAATGCATTGAACGCCAACTTAACCGGCAGTATACTTTTATTTAATGGTGGCAGAATTGTAGCAACAAAACAACGTTTGGCAACAATACAAAACCAAACGGATAAGGTAATGATCACCAAAATACAAAATATTATTGCAGGTGTGAGTATTACTTATTTTGATGTTGTGCGGCAACAGAATTATATAAAAACGATTGATAAATCTATTGAAGCATCTAACCAGCAACTTACAATTGTAAAGGCCAGGCAAAGTGTCGGGCTTGCAAACAATGCCGATCTTTTTCAGGCACAGATAGATTTAAATGCATTGCAACAAACCAAAATTGCACAACAGTTAATTATCTCACAATCTAAAACAGAATTATTAAGATTGTTAACCGCAAAAGTTGATTCAACAATACAAATTGCTGATACAATTATTGTTGAAAATAATATGACACTTCAATCCATATTAGATAAGCTTCCAGCAAATGCAGATGTAGCAGCGGCTGATGATCAGATAGCAATAAACAAGTTAATAGTAAAAGAAACCAACGCACTTCGGTATCCATCCATAAGAGCAAATGCAGGTTACAATTTTACAAGAAACCAATCAGCAGCTGGGCAACTTTTGCTCAACCAAAATTTTGGTCCAACCATTGGGGTGTCATTGGCGGTTCCAATTTTTAATGGTAATATTTTTAAGAAACAGGCGCAGGTAGCAAATATTAATGTAAGAAATGCAACGCTGCAAAAAGATATTATTTTAAGAGATTATCGGGCTATGGTTACAAACCAATACCAGGCTTATGTTTCAACCGTTTCAAGGGTAGAGAATGAAAAAGAAAATTACAGATTATCAGGTCAGTTGCTTAATCTTGTTTTGCAGCGTTTTCAGCTTCGGCAGGCCACCATTGTTGATGTGAAAAATGCTCAAAAAAGTTTTGAAGAGTC
>JAYVVD010000009.1:0-9312 GCA_043787295.1 Ferruginibacter sp.
CCTGTAGCTGCTGCTAAAATGTACCCCGATGCAAACTTTAGCATGAGAGTAAGTTTTGGTAATGTAAAAAGTTACACTCCTAGGGATGCGGTGAAGTATGATTTTGTAACCACGAGCAAAGGTTTGTTAGAAAAATATGTGGCCAACGATTACGAATTTGACCTTCCCGCAAAGCAGATAGAATTGTTGAAAAAAAGAGATTTTGGTCAGTATATAGATAAGAGTAGAAATGATCTGGTTGTTGGTTTTATAACCACCAATGATATAACAGGTGGTAATTCTGGTTCTCCCGTTATTGATGGTAACGGTAATTTAATAGGCTTAGCATTTGATGGTAATTATGAAGCATTAAGCCATAAAATTGCTTTTGATAAAGACCTCAACCGTACTATTTGTGTTGACGTGCGTTATGTATTGTGGTGTGTAGATAAATTAGGCGGTGCCAAAAATATTATTGATGAGTTGAAGCTGATAAGATAATTTTTAATTAATGATTTTCTTAGAAGCCTCGCATATTTTGCGAGGCTTTTTTAATAAGATGATTTCTCGCAAAGAAAAAAGGGGTAAAGCATGTAGCTGGCGAAATATATAATTTGGTTTAGCCACATTTGTTTGCCACGAATAACACAAATTACACGAATGAAAATTCAGGCGTTTTAAGATTTATTTCAAAGGGTTTTCTCGCAAAGAAAAGAAGGAGGAAAAGCTGAAAAGTAAGACAGGTGCTTTTTTTTCCATTTCTTGACGATAAAAATTTGTGCACCAAAAAGCCTCACATAATATGCAAGGCTTTTTTTTATTGAATCTATATTTTATTAATCTGATTTCTCTTCTCCAAAAATTTGTTGTTCTGTCCTTTCCATAACAGGTATTTTTCTTATAAAATCATCATAACCGTCACCTTCGTGGTTGCTGTAAACACCGTATGCATCAAGCGTGTAACCAATACTGCCATCATTGGCTTCTATAAGGTACAATATAGAATTATCAGAAGGATCAGAATCACCTTCAAAACGATATGTTTTTATAATAGCAAGTTCATTAGGCCGGTAAGTTTTTGCTTCCGTGCCGAAACCTTTTTTGGTCATAATGAATTCTTTGTCTTGCTTTTTTAAACGCAGTCTATCCATTACAGAACTGAGTGTAGTTAAATAATTTGAATTCATCATACAGTAAATTTTAATTGCTTATTGATTAGATATAATTGTACCTGCAGCCAATTTTATACCATTTTATTGTGGCACGGTTTTGTTAATAACTTATTTAACGAAATTCATCCAAAAAAAATTTATGGCAATCAATATATTAGAAGAAATAATAAAAAATCTTGGGCTGCCAGCTTTAAAGAAAGTAGACCCAAATACTCAGACTGTACTAATTAAAGAGGATCAGCTAAAAGAACACCGTTTAATGCAGGGAATTGCTCCTGCCGCTGTTGCAGGTTTGTACGATTGTGTAAGGTCAGAGGAGGGTCTTAACTTTTTAACAGGAAATAAATCATCACTGGATTGGCTGCAATTGTTTTTTACTAAAAATGCGCCTGAGGTAAAAGAAAGACTAGCATTATATTCTGATAACAGTAAAGATGCTGTGCAAACACATTTTAATGCTGTGGCTGCTGAAGCTGTAAAAATTTTAAGAAACGCAGCATCGGAAATTGATCGCCGTTTCTCTATCAGAAATATTGTGGGAAATCAAAGAGATTTTTTTCTGCTTTATTTACCTGCTGAACTTAAAATTGGATCACTGTTGGAAGATACAACCCTTGATGACAGAACCAATAAAATGGAAGGACCGGTATCCTCCTTAATGCATAAAATAGAGAAAATGGTAACCGGACAGGAAAGCCAGGAAGATGCTAACAGAAAAAGAGATGAAAAAATGTAAGCATATTTACAACAGATTAAAAAATGCTGTCTCTTTTGGAGGCAGCATTTTTATTTGAAATTTAATCTAGCTTTTATTGATGAGGGATTGAGGCAAAATATTTCATTCCAAAGAAACATCAACAGTTTATCTCTTCAAATCCTTTTATCTTATTGTAAAGTGTCTTTCTGTCAATCTTTAAAATTTCTGCTGCTTTTGTTTTATTAAAGTTTACCTGTTTCAATACATTCATAATAGCCTCGTACTCGGCTTTGGAAGCCGCATCTTTAAGATCGTACACTGGCTTTGCCGGTGGAGTTGCATTGCTATTTGCAACTGCATGCATTTCTTCTTCGTGCCTGTGTGCAAATGCAGGTGGCGCTGAAGTTGATGAAGAATCTATATTGGTAATTTCCCATGGAAGGGTTTTCGCATTTACTTTACCTGATTGGGTAAGTAAAACCGATCTGCGTACTACGTTTCTAAACTCTCTTAAATTACCTGGCCAGGAGTAATGTATAAACATTTGCATAACATCATCTTCAAACCCTTCTATATCTCTGTTAAGCTCTGATTTTGCTTTCTGCAGAAAGAAATCGGCAAACAATGGAATATCTTTTTTACGGTCACGCAACGGTGGCAGGTTAATGGAAAATTCATTAAACCTGTGGTAAAGATCCTCCCTAAACTTTCCTTTTCGGTAAGCCTCCTGCAGGTTTTCGTTTGATGCAACAATGATGCGCACATCAACAGGCATTTCTTTATTACCACCAACTCTTTTAAATTTTCTCTCCTGTATTACACGAAGCAATGATGCCTGTATTTCGTAAGTAAGATTTGCAACTTCATCTAAAAACAACGTTCCGCCGTTGGCAAGTTCAAAATGCCCTTCCTTGTCAGTAAGTGCGCCGGTAAATGCGCCTTTTACATGGCCGAAAAGCTCACTGCCAGACAATTCTTTTGAAAGGGTACCACAATCCATTGCAATAAATGGTTTTTCCGCCCTGTCGCTTAAGCCGTGTATTGTTTTTGCAATAACTTCCTTACCCGTTCCACTTTCTCCATAAAGTATAATACTGTAATTAGTTGGAGCAACTATTTCTATTTGTTTATACAAATCTTTTGTAGCACCTGCTTCACCCACTAAAAACTCTCCGTTACCTACAGGTTTTTTATTGCCGGGATGTTTGTCAGGAGTAATTTTACTTCCCGGATGGCTTGCATGATGCAATTCTTCCGGTATTTTAAGCGCAGCACTTAACACATTTAAAACCTCATCTGGTATCAATGGTTTTGTTATATAGTCAAAAGCGCCCATTTTAATAACATCTACCGCAATTTTTATATCGGAATACCCAGTTATAATGAGTACAATGGTTTCGGGAGAAATGGCTTTGATTTCTTTAAGTATATCTTTACCATCTCTATCACCAAGGCGGAAATCGCATATCACTATATCAAAATTATATTCTTTAAATTTTGTTATTCCTTTTGCTCCTGAGTTTGCAGTTTCTACATCGTACCCATTTCTTAAAAGAAACTTACTGAGTACCAAGCACATGTCAAGATCATCATCAATAATTAAAATCTTTTTTTTCATAATTCATTAATTTAAAAATCATACTAATTTACAATACTTTCTCTTCTATTATATCATCTATTTTAAGGTGTATTTCGGGTACAGGTATTTCTTCTACTTTTATCCATTCCGAAAAATCGCTCGGGTAAATTTTACCACCAAAATCTGTTGCATAAACTTTTGTAAATACTGCACCAAGGTAAAGTATTGCCGAACTGTAATATACCCAAATCATTAATATCATTATAGAGCCAGCGGCGCCGTAAATACTTCCCAATTTGCTTCTACCCAAATAGTAACCTATACCATATTTACCAAGTAAAAACAAGCATGCTGTTATAAACGCTCCAATGGTTACATCTCTCCATTTTATTTTCGCATCTGGCAATACTTTAAATATAGACCCAAACAAAACGGTCGTTATTAAGAGTGTAACTGCACTATCTAACACGACTAAAAAAATATTACCCATACCCGGCAACAACGCAATTATTTTATCGCTTATTGAAGCTGCTATAGCATTGAGCACAAGAGATACGATTAGTACAAATCCTAAACTTAAAATAAGGGAGAATGATACGAGCCGATCAATAAGCACCTTCCACCATACCTTTTTTGCCTTTATTTTAAGCCCCCAAATTCTGTTAAGTGAATCCTGAATCTCACCAAAAATACCTGTTGCCCCTATTGTTAAAACAATTATTCCAATAGTGGTTGCAAAAACATTGTCTTTGTATAAATGAATATTTTGAATAGAAGATTGTATTTGCAAGGCCGCATCATGACCAACCAATTGATTTATTTCGGTATACAATTGCCCGTTTATAGCTTCTTTACCAAATAGAAAACCTGTTATTGTAAGTAGGATAACAAGCAAGGGTGCAATGGACAATACAGTATAATAAGCCAGTGATGCACTGTATTTTAAAATATTATCCCCTATAAATTCTACAAAAACCTGTTTTAAAAAAGTAAAAAATGTTACAAAATGCCTCCTCATAGTTTAATAATATATTGTTTTCCTTTCTATAATTATACCATGTAATGTTTTCCTCGATAAAATAAAAAATTTCCTCAAATTAAGCAGAAGTTGGTTAATAGCAGTTAAAGAAAAACTAGTTAAAGAATTACTTAATAACATTAGCAAACTACAATTTCCGCTTTCCAAAAGTAAATTATACTGCAAAAGGTATATTTTTTGCATAATTTATAGATTCGTACTCATTCAATTTTTAAAATAATATTGTTTGGCAGCAATATTGAAATTTAATCATTGAAACGAATAAAATGAAAAATGTTAATTACCTCAATGTTATGACCTTGAAAGCACTAATTATTGATGACGAAACGGATATATGTTATTTACTTAGCAGATTGTTAAAACATAAAAATTTAGAGACCGCATTTGTTAACTCCTTATTTGATGCAAACACGGCCCTGAAAAATGAAAGACCGGAAATAATTTTTCTTGATAACCACTTACCGGATGGGCTGGGATTAAATTATATACTATACATTAAAAAAAATTATCCTGATTCAAAAATAATAATGATAACTGCCCATGATTCGGGGGATGACCGTGCTAAGGCATTAGAAAATGGTGCTGACTATTTTATTGGAAAACCTTTCAGCAGCGATGTGATATATAAAACTGTGGATGAACTTTCCAATTAGGTTTCTCAATTTGAGTAAGATGTTCTACAAATATTGTTTTTTAAATACTTGATTCTTAATAATTGATAAAAAGCAAACTTTTTCAAAATGAACCAGTTAACTGCATCCACGCTCAGTAAATTCTCAGGGCTTATGTTTTTCTTAAAACGTTCAAAAAACGATTTTGAAATGGTTGCCGATGAAATTGAAAACTATACTTTAAAATCTGCCCTCAATGGTTTATCAGAAGAAAGCAATTTTTATGCAAGCGAATTAAAAAATTATCTGAAACATTTGGGTATAAATGCCTCCTCACTTTTGGCTACTGAATTTTCGTCTAATTATTTTAACGGAGATGTTAGTGATACAAATAACGAGACCTTCGAACAGGGATTGGAATTGCAATCCTTATGCAGTTATAACGAGGAATCTCTGACGAGAGCTTACAGTGAACTTTTGGCAGAGCCTTTACCATGCGAAAGTTTACATGAAATAATAATTTATCAGTTAAATGCCCTTAAAATAAGTTTTTTAAAAATAAAAACACTTAATACTGCAAGATTTGCAATGTATTAATTATCATTTTAAGCACGCTTAATTAAACTCCTTTTACGTACATTATACTAATGGTATTTTTGCAGGTAAAAGGAGTTTTATTTATGTTATTTTCTTGATCTGCTTATTAAAAATATAATCAAAAATACAACAAGGGCAATACCGATTACGCCAGTCCAAATGCCGGCCTTAAAAATACCGCCGATAGCTGCACAGCTGCTTAAAGTTGTCATTAATATAATTACCGTGGCTAAAGAAAAAAATACTTTATTCATTTGATTGTTTTTGAAGTGATAATAAATGGTTGATTTAAAAATTTTATTTTTCTCTTTTTGCATCTTCTGCTGCTTCATCAACAGAATGAGATTTAAAAATCGAGTCCTCTTTTTTTTGTAATATAGGAAAGTTTATTATAATACTTTTTTATAACATGCCGCTTTTCTTTTGAAGAATATCATTACTGTTTTCCATTACCGGACTTTTTTAATGTCTTAAAAAAATTACTATAATTTTTTTTATCAATACATACATTTCTAAAAATTTGAGGAGCCATCAAACTAAATGCTGTACCTCAGCCAAAGCCCCAAAGAAAAATTACTGTTAACATTTTCAGGATTCAGTCATTTAGCCTGTTAACAAACTAAAACTTTAAAATTGCATTTAATAAATTATAATTTTAATGTGGCATGCTCACCTGCTGTAAACTTTCCGGTTACTGCAGATTTAATCATGTTAAAGAACATTACAATTTTGCTGGATGTCTGGTCCCAATATTCTGCTTCAATCGGCATTGCATGTATCAATAAAATTTTAGAATCATCTTTTCCTTCCGGGAACGAAGTTTTCATATCCGATGTCCAAAATTCATTAATTTTATTTTTGTCGTCATTTAATTCAGCAATTGCATTAAAGGCTACATAAGAATTTGAAGCCGGAGAAGCATAGGTTAAAAAAATTTCATTTTCATGCGATATTTGAGTAACCTTACCCGAATATTCGTTCGTAAAAAACCATACAGATCCATCATCATCCACTTTTGCATTCCTCATTGGTCTGGCACTCATTTTACCATTTTCATCTTTGGTCATCATCATGCAGATCTTCACATCTTCCATAAGTTTTTTAAACTTACTTAGCTCTTCGTCTTTATTGTTGCTCATAAAATTTACTTTTTTTTCTTATTCTCACTTTCTTCAGCTGACTGATAGTTAATATTGTTTTCTGCTATACCTGTTAAGCCTTCATCAGCCATTTTTTCTTCATTTAAAGTTTGTACCATTATTTCTGCACACTCTTCCAACCCCAATGTTTTTGCAAGCTGTATAAGACAACCATAAGTTGCTATTTCATAATGCTCCACTTTTTGGGCTGCAAATATTAAACCTACGTCTCTTGTTGCGGTACCGGCTGTTGTTTCTTCAATTATTCCTTCCCCTTCCTTTGTTATCCCTTCCATCGCTTCACATTTTTTTGCCTGTGGTTTTTTATCAATTAAAGCAAAAACCTGTTCTAATCTTTGGCAATGCCCTTTTGTTTCTTCCAGGTGTTTTGTAAATGCCTGTTTTAACTCTGCAGATGTTGCAGCCTTAGTCATTTTAGGCAATGTTTTTACAAGATGTTTTTCGGCCCAGTAGATGTCCTTTAATTCTCCATAAAAAAATTCTTTAAGCATAGAATCCTTTACTGGAAAAGTATTTTTGATATCTGATTCTTTTTTTACGGCCTGCTTTTTTGCAGGTGCTGATTTACTTGATTGCATAATATTTTTTTTTGGTTGATTAGTGTTATAGAAAGATTCTATATTTATGCCAGTTACAAAAAAAATAAGCGGATATAGTATTAAGGTAAGATTTTACTTTAGCCCTTCAAACTTATGTAAAATAAGTTTCCTTAAAAGGGGAATTATTTTCACATTTTAAAATGCAAATCTTTCATTTTTATAATTTTAAAGTATTGGCAGTATTTTGGTACCATGTTTTATAAATTATATTTACAAAAAAATTTAAAAAATTACAATTATGAGCAACAAATTATTGACAGGTGTAATATTAGGCGCAGCAGCAGGAGCAGCTTTAGGTATTTTATTTGCACCAGAAAAAGGAACGGAAACCCGTAAAAAAATCAGTCAAAAAGGAATGGATTTGGGTGATACAGTAAAGAACAAGTTTAATGAACTTGGAGAAGCTTTACAGGAGAAATACCAGACTATTAAAGGAGATGCCAACAACATGGTAGAAAAAGGTAAAGAAGCGGCACACCAATGGCCTGACAAAGCGAAAGAAGCGGCAAGCCACTTTACTGATAAAGCAAAAGATTTTAGAGATGATACTAAAAAAAGTTTTGTATAAGCTCAAAATACAACTGTATTTATTTAATTTTTCCGGCGATAATTATAAGATATGTTACACGAAAACCATGTAGGCGAAAAAGAAGGGGTTATTGATACCCTTTTTGAAAAAACAAAGGATTATGTAGAAACCAGAGCAGATCTTTTCAGGCTAAAAGCCATAATGAAAACTGCTGAAGTTGGATCTTCAATTGT
The DNA here is from genome assembly GCA_043787295.1 of Ferruginibacter sp. Taxonomy (GTDB): domain Bacteria; phylum Bacteroidota; class Bacteroidia; order Chitinophagales; family Chitinophagaceae; genus Ferruginibacter. Next base: position 8,196 of record JAYVVD010000009.1, read on the forward strand.
TGCTAAAGTTGTAGCAGCTATTGTTTTTTTATGCTTTTTTATATTTCTAAACATTGCCATTGGGCTTTTGTTAGGAGATTTAATAGGTAAGCTTTATATTGGATTTTTTATTGTAGCAGCTTTTTATTTTATCGTCGGAATATTAATATACAGTAACCGACAAAAAATTATCAGTTCTCCTTTAGCAGATTCTTTTATCAAAAAAATGAATGATTAACTCATGGAAATTACAAACTCAATAGAACTGAAAGCTGCCATTGTAGCCCTTGAACAAAAAAAAGTTATACAGGAAGCTATTCTTAAAAAGCAATATCACGATACGATTGACCATTACAGACCTAAGAATTTAATTAAATCTGCCTTTAACAATATGTTGGAGCCAGGGGAAACCGGGCATACAATATTAAAAGCTGCGGGTGGAATTGGTGCAGGTTTTTTAGCAAAAAATTTATTAATGGGCGGACCTGCAACTTCCTTAGTTGGTAAAATTGCAACCAGTGCAATTAAGCTTGGTGCCACTAACGGCATCTTTAATAATTCAGATAAAATTGCTGCTTGGGGTAAGTCAATTTATATGAATCTTTTTACCAAAAATAAAAATACTGGAAATGCATAATATCGATCCTGATGATGCTTTAAGGGTAAATGAACAGGAAGAAGAATCCATCAACAAAAAAGGCAATGTAAAACCTATTATTGTACCTCCTATAAATGAAACTGAATCGGCTAAGGAATGGGGCTTCAAATAAGGTCTCGCTAATAACAGCGAAACTGATAAGTACAGCGGGCAGACAAAATAATTGCTGCTTTTTTAATGCCTCTTTTTTTACCTTAAAGATTTTTTGAACCCATCAAAAATGCTTTTCCATATAAGATTAAAAAACGATTTTGTCATTACCCGCTGAAATGCAATTTTACCTACACGCATATTTCCATTAGAAGGGTTTTGATCTTTGATTAAAATATTTGCAAAAAAACTAGTTACAGTTTTATTTTTTATTTGTTGTTCCTTGTTTTTAAGCAGTTTTATTTTTAAGTCATTGTATATTAAAATAGCTTCTCCCTCCGCTTTCACATCATTACCTCTCATATTAAATGTAAAACTTTTTATGTTCCC
>JAYVVD010000010.1:0-9693 GCA_043787295.1 Ferruginibacter sp.
CAAGGTACTGCAATGCTGCTAAAAGAAGGTGCCGCCATACAATGGGTGATGGATGCTTTTGGCCATTTAAAAGCCATTTCCCATTCAAAAGAAGCCTTGCCACTGCTCAACAAAGCTGGCGTGGTAAAAGACGATGGTGTAATGGAATTAAGCGCAGCTTTTACAACCGCCGCCGCCAAACGTTTCTACAGCCGCGAGGCCTCGGTGAGAACACTGGCATAACTGATACATGCAAACTCTATCAAACCTATAAGGTTTTTAAAACCTTATAGGTTTTTTGCAAGCCTGCCCTCACAACTTAGAAAAGAAAGTTTTGGCTTACCGTTTGATAAAACTTTAATTTTTTCGCTTTTCTTTCCCCATACTTCAAGATCGCTTTTTCCTCATTTCATTAAAAGTTTACCCGAAAATCGTAACAATAAAGTCCTCGCCGAAACCTATCCTCACCCCAACCTTCCTCACCCAAACCTATAAGGTTTAAAAAACCTTACAGGTTTTCTGCATGCTCTCCAATCCCCGGCAACTTCACAGCCTCTACCGCAGGCAAACTCTCCACATTTCTCAACTCCCTGTTTATAGCCCTTGTTCTTGTGCCAACTACATCATCCAATTGCCCAAGCCCTGTTTGAATATTTTTTTGTGCCTTCTCTAACAGTCCACCAAAATTTTCAAATTCCTTTTTCACATTGCCCAATACTTTCCACACTTCGCTGCTTCTTTTTTGCAGTGCCAGGGTACGAAACCCCATTTGCAGACTGTTTAAAATAGCCATTAAAGTTGTAGGTCCAGCCACGGTTATTTTATATTCGGTTCGCAACTGGTCTATTAAACTGCTGCGGCGAATCACTTCTGCATATATACTTTCAAAAGGCAAAAACATAATGGCAAAGTCAGTAGTGTTGGGCGGGTCAAGGTATTTATCTCTGATGTCTTTGGCCATTTTTTTAATAACAGTCTCCAGGTTTTTGGTGGCGGTTTCGACTTCATCCGGAATGGCGTTTTCGTAAGCAGCTATTAAATGTTCATAGGTATCTTTTGGAAATTTGGCATCAATAGGCAGGTATACAAAACTGCTTTCATCTTCGCTGCGCCCGGGTAGTTTTATGGCAAATTCCACCGGCTCGGTACTGCCTTTTTTAGTGCGAACATTGGCATCGTACTGGTTGGGTGCAAGAATCTGCTCCAGCAGCAAAGCCAGTTGCACTTCGCCCACACCGCCCCTGAGTTTTACATTGCTCAGTACTTTTTTTAATCCGCCTACATCTGTTGCAAGGTTTTGCATTTCGCCCAGACCTTTCTGCACTTCCATCAGTTGCTTGCCTACTGTTTCAAAACTCTGCCCGAGGCGTTCGCTCAATGTTTTTTCCAGTTTTTCTTCTACTGTTACACGAATGCTTTCCAGCTTTGTTTCGGTACTTTTTACAAGGTCGTTTTGCTTGATATCCATTTGCGTAAACTTTTCCCGCTGCAAATCATTAAATGATTTAATATTACTTTCAAATGTATCCTGAAAACCTTTAAATGCAGTTACCAGCACTTCCCGCATAAGGCGGCTGTCGTCTTTAGCCTGGGTATTTATTTTTTCCAGTTGTATAATATTCGTCCTAGAAAAATCAGTAATGCTTTTAGTGAGTTCTTCCCGGTTCAGTTTATTGTTCAGATCAACCTTAGTAATAAGTGCACCCACTTTTTCATCTAGTGTATTATTGATCTCTTTCAATGCCTGTTGGCTTTGTTCGGTAATTGTTTTAAGGGTGCTGTTCAGCTCAATGCGGTTGTCTTTGGCAATGCCCGCATTCTCTTCCCTGTTTATTTTAAAATCTTCTTTCAGGTTGCTCTCTATTTTGGCAAGGTTCTCCTGCAGTGCCAATAGCTTTTGTTGCAGCTCCGGAAAAGAGGTACTGTTTTTATTTTTAAAAACAACTATTAGTGCAATAGTTAACAACAGCAAAATAACAACGATAAGTAATAGAGTAATTTCCAAAAGTTTGCAGGTTAAATGGGTTATTAAAAAATTGCAATTTTTAATCACAACAAAAAATGCAGACTCAAAGTAACACATTATCAGTTTTAAAACCAACAGCTACCTCAACCCGAAGCTACCTACTTATATCCCAAAAAGCGTAGTGCATCATTGCCCGCAGAAATGGTCAATATTTATGTGTAGAACAACGAGATGATGGGTTGTAAATTTTTCAATAAAAATAAATAATGAAGGCAAATAAAATTGTAACTGATTTTTTTATTTTTACTGTTACATTGTTTTCAGTGTGCGTAAATAAAAAAAGCTATATTCCATAAAAAACCGAAACAGCTAAAAGTTGTTGGTAAATAGTAAGGTTGCTGAAAACCATTGTTGCAATAAAATATTTTTCTGCATAATTATTTATCTACACTATAAAACAAAACAGGTATGAATAACAATACAGACGGTGAAAAACCAGACGAAGAACAAAACATACCACTAAAAAGTGACGAAGAAATAGAACTGGAAAAACTTGCAATAGAAGATCCTGATGAAGCCGTCCATCTTACGCCAACAATTGTAACAGACGAAAATAAAACTGAGGATGCAGATGATGCTGTGCACAAAATAATTACGCCTCATACCTTTGAAGAAGACTTGGAAAAGAAGGTCGATCCGGATGAATTGGCGCATGGGCAATAATACCGCCTTGTGTTACAATAACATTGAAACTTCGTAGCTTTTTTTCCGTAGCCTTGATTTTCTTATTATTTTTTATTCAAGAAAAAAGTAAATAAAAGGAAATTAAAACCAATAAAATGAAGTTACCAAATGAATAGATAAATCTTGAGTAGGCATGTTAAGAAAATTTGAATCAATGCCAGGTTGTCCCGATGATTTTGTCGGGATTAAGAAATGAAATTGATCTTACAAATGTTTGGCGATGCTATAACTTATCTCATTTTAGGCATTATTCAAATTTCGTAACTTTTTTCGGCAGCCTTAATTTTTTTGTTACTTTTTTCCTCAAATCCTGTCTCGAAAATTGGGGGAAAAAAGTAAATAAAAGAAAAACAAAAGCGGTAATACCAAATATTACACTCGGCAAAATAAGTTTCAATATTCAAAAGAAATTTACTTCCGGCAGATGAATTATAATAGGCAATAAGCCTATCCTCAATAAGCCAAACTTTTAAGCACGTTCTTTGATTACCAACTATAAATTCCAAATTTAAACATCGCACCATGACGCCCACCGCTGAACGCTCTCTCAATAAAGTTGCAAAAATAACACTCTTCTTTTGGCTCATGAAGGTAGTAGCAACAACACTCGGCGAAATGCTCGGCGACTTTTTTTCCATGACTTTAAATTTAGGCTATATAAAAAGCCTTGCCATAACAGTCGTATTTTTTATTATTTCGTTGTTGGTTCAAATAAAAGCGAAACGATATTATGCATTACTATATTGGTTAGTCATTGTAGGCACCACAACAGTCGGCACTGAAATATCAGACCTGATGGATAGAACTCTCGGACTTGGGTATGCATGGGGCTCATTAATACTTTTTTCAGCATTACTTTTTACATTGTACCTGTGGCACAATATAGAAAATGGCATAAAAGTATATCCTGTAACACAGCCCAGAGTTGAATTTTTTTACTGGATAGCCATACTTATTTCTAACAGCCTTGGCACCGCCTTTGGCGATTACCTCAGCGATAACATGGGGTTCAGTTATTTACAGGGAGCCATCGTAACTGCTGTAATCATTTTGGTAGTAGTGTTATTGCATTACTATACCCAAATAAACCATATTGTACTTTTTTGGATAGCCTTTATTTTTACCCGCCCATTCGGCGCAACTTTTGGCGATTTATTGACCAAGCCATTAGAAAAAGGCGGATTAGATTTCGGCAGAGGTATAGCAGCAATGATAGCCACGGCAGTTTTATTAATCATCTTATTTTTCTCAATCAAAAATGAGAAGAAAATGCAGGCAATTAGTAATGATCTGCCAGCTTAACAAAACAATGTTTTATCAATACCCGAATTATTTCTCAGAATGGCATATTTCATCCCTACCGAAAACTGCACTAGAGCCTATACTTTTTTCATCAAGGAAAAAAGTAAATGAGATTCATTAGCAACTAATTTTAAAAACATAGCATCCCCACAATTGCACAATAAATTTGCATTCAAATAAAACACTCATCACTGGCATACAAATTGCAAATCTTACCACGGTAACTCAATATATAAATTTTAAAAAACGATAGTTATGTCAGACAACAATGAAAGCCTCGGTAACAAAATAAAAGACGTCGCAGGCGATGTAGGTAATGCCATTAAAAATGCAGCCCACGATGTAAAAACATCTGTGCAAAACGCTACCCATTCCGCAGAAAATGAAGCCGGCAAAGCAGCTAATAATGTTAGAGCAGAAGAAGGAAATATTTTTGATAAAGTTGGCGCCGCTGTTAAAAACACGGTCAGTGATGTAAAAACATCATCAGAAAATGCAGCCAACACGGCAAAAAATGAAACAGAAAAAGGAGCAAACAATGTTAAGAATGAAACAGACAAAATAAATCGGGATATCAATGATGATCGTCAGGCATAAAGCGCCTTCATCACCAGATTGGTATACATATATTGTGTAACTTATTACACCCATAACCAAACCTATAAGGTTTTTAAAACCTTATAGGTTTTTTATATCGTTAAGAAATGAAATCGATGTTTTCCCATGTTGGCAATTGCCAGAATATTGGAAAGTCTTCCAAATGCCCGGTTTTGCAATAAAGCTGTAACTGATTTCATTTTAACCAGCTATTCAAATTATGTAGCTTTTTTCATCAAAGCCTGCCCCAATTTTTTCTTGGGGAAAAAAGTAAATAAAACATAGTCAAAAGAACTTTTTCTAAATACAATAATATTTCTTACATGGCATCCCAGAAAATTCTACCCCTAATCATGCTGCCACCCCGGCCTCATAAAAAAAGAGTAAAGAAAATTTGAATGAATGCCGTTAAAAAATCAAATCGATGTGACTAATATTTAGCACTGCTATTAACACGTAAGTCGCACAAAAGCCCGGACATATTTTATGGGTGTAACTGATTTCATTTTAGGCAATCATTCAAATTTTTAGCCTTTTTTATGTAGCCTTGATTTTTTGTTACTTTTTTCATCAATGAAAAAAGTAAATGAAGTCTAATGACAACAGATAAATTTATTCTCTTCAACTGAACGAAAAGAATCATCTTTTATGTCTCATTGCACTTGTCAGACAGTTCTTTAGCACACACTCAAATGTGAATATCTTGCCAATTGTAAAAACGTTATTAACCTAAAATCAAATCAGGCATTCTCATTGTAAGTAAGCGTGCAAATAAAATTATCATTCACAAAAATCTATTTACCATGAAAAAAGTTTACACATTTATCATGCTGCTTTCCTTGGGCAGCGCAACGTTTGTGGGTTGCAGTACAAGTAAAAATTCATCAAAGAGCGTACTAGGCGGTGCAGGCGGAGCTACAGGCGCAGTAGTTAAAACAGTCGGAACGGTAGTCGGTCTCATCCTTCTTTCAAAGCTCATTAAGTCAGTACTCAAAACAGTTGGTGGAAGCAAAGCTTTCGAAAATAGTTCGCAGAACACATCCTTTATGAGCAACTTTAATGAAGACACAAAATTAAATTCCTTTGCAAACAGCAATTTAACCAAAACGGCCCTGCAGGTATTGGTAGCCGAGCATTACCAGATTCCACTTACAACTGTTGCCAACAGTTACACAAGCTTAAATACTTTGGGAGATCTTGCAACCTTTATTGGCAAAAATGCAAGTGCAAAAGTGTTGGTTCAAATCAAATAAAATATATCCCGTTTTAAAATCCAATCCGTTTTCTGTAGAGAAAACGGATTTTTTTATTCAAACTATCTACCAGTTTGATCACAGAAAAATGATCAAATTGCTTTTCTTAATTCTTTCTCAATCCCCTTCCACAGCCTTTCATCCACATTCGTTTGCGCAGCATATTGTGGCCAGTAGCCAACAGCATTTTTTACATCGCTGACAATAGCCGCAGCTTTTTTAATGGTAACTGTTTTGGCAACTGTTAACAGATCTGATTGCGTTATATTTTCCCGCTTGCCGTTTATGGTTAGGCTTTGTTTGCTTACCCATGTGCTGCCCGGTCTGTAAGCAAAGCAAACATCATAAGCCGGGGAGAGCGCCCACACGCCTGCTTTATCCATCACAAAAGCAAAGTTTTTTGTATGGTCATCGCAGTTGCGGGCAAGCACATTAAATACCATGCGCCGGTAAAGCTGTTCCATCTGCGGGTAAGGCAGGCCAAGCATGCGCATGGTTTCAAACAGCTGCTCATAACTGTACATACCCACATCATTAAAATCGTACTGCTGCATGGCGCAGAAGGTCTGCACATGCAGTTTGTCTTTTTCATTCGGCCGGTCAAACCGCCTTGTCATAAAATGCGCCCTGCCATTTTCTTCCAGCAGCCTGCATGCCGTCATCTCTATGCCGCAGGCTACTGCCATCAGGTGATAAGCCATTTCCACACGGCCGTAACCGCTGCTTTCACCAAACTGGCTGTCGTGCACGCCGTCAAATTTTATCAGCCAGTGGCTAAAGCCTGCCGGTGCCGCTGCCTGTCCGCTTTTCACTTGCCCCGTAGCAGGGTTATAGGCTATGATCGCCTTTGCCCTTGCACCGCCTGCACTCGTACCGATGGCTAAAATATCTGTCATGGCTTTTTCCTCATCTGCGCCGAAACCTGTAGCCATGGCAGTTCGTTCTGAAAGTATATGTTGCGCCACTGCCACCAGTGCATCTATCTCTATGTTATTCGCTATTGAAGATGCCGATGGATTTACCGGCTCAAATTCCAGCGCACCCATGCCTCTTTTGCCAATAAAGCAGAGCATTTCTACGGGGTTCAGGCTGTAAGATGGCCGACCATTTTTATTGAGCCAGGTATTGATAAGGGCATTACCGTATTTATCAGGCAATACATCCGCCAGCAGCCCCGGCAATCCTTTAAACGTGTTGTTGTTGCCCAGTTCAGCAAATCGGTAGATGCGCCCTGTCGCCTTTGGCATTTTTATGGGCGCAGGCTCTAAGGCATTGCCCACAAAGTTTTTCTCATATTCAAATGCAGCCACTCTTGTTGCAGTATCGTACGATACCGCACCCATTACCTTCCCCCATAATTTTACAAATGCGGTAGTAATCATTGGTCTGTTGTATTTGTAGGGGTTGTAATATTTTTCCGCCTCTGGCCTGCCCGTTGTTTTTTCTGCCGCATCATTTTAGCCAGCAGCAGCGGGCTCAGATCTTCCCTTGATTCAAAGTTTTTAAACAGTTCCAGTTCACCTATGGCCCGCATTGTCTGTATAAACGAAAGCATGTTTCCGCCGGAACCGTTTTCCATTTTCAGCAGTGTGGTACGGTCCACTCCGGCAGCATCTGCTGTCTGTTGCTGGGTTTGATTTAACTGTAAACGCTTTTCTTTTATATACTTCCCCACAAGTTCCATGATGGCGATATCGGTAAATGCCTGTATTGAAGTGGTGGTTTTAAAATCTTCCATATGTGGTTTATTTACCACAATATATACATTTAATGCATTATTATGGTGTTTTTACTACTTTTATGACAAATAGTAAGATTGATTATTTACGACATTAATCTATGTAATAAATATAATGTTATAAAAACCTAACAATAGATTTGGGAGGTTACTTTTCAACAAACAAATAGATGGGATATCATAAAAGATACAAAACTTCTTAACTATTAAATATATCTATTTACAAAGTAAACCATCTTAAAATTCCACAATTTCTTATCTAAATCCTATCTAGTAACTTAAATATAAAGCACTCATAATTAATCATTTGAAATTAAATTTGTACCTTTTGCCGTCTTTTCTCTATCTTATCTATATCCTTTGTAAACATCCAAATAGGAGATGCAGTTGACGGACTTGCATTATATATCTTGTGCTCCTTTTTTGATAAATTATACATGAGATTTCGAATTTTATTACGCTTTTGTTTTAAATCTAAAACGTCAGAGAGTTTTTCCATTAATAAGTTATCTATCTCTTTCTTACTTGCTTTGTTATACTTAGTAAGAAATTCTATGACCAATGTTTTATAATAGCTGTTATTAAAAGCTTTATTTTTTATGTAAGCAGCTTTACTATCTGATGCGGCTGCGATAGATGCTGGTACATAATAATTTGGGTTACGCCCCTCAATTAATTTTTCTTTTTTAAGCAGCAAAGCAGCATCCTCTGTAATAAGTAATTTTTTCTGTACACTGTCTAATAAGACCACAGTGCTTAATGGCAAATCTTTTCTTTCAATTAGAAGTTTAGAATAATTTTCATCAATAGAATGAGCATATAATTGCAAAATTACTTTTTGAGATTCTGACTGTAAATAATCCGGTAGAGGAAAATATCTCTTACGATGAGCTAAATAAATTGTGTGTATTCCATAGCCTAACCTATCAATCATTCCTAGGTTTACCATCGCATTTGCTAACCATGTATTCCTGTATCATTGGGTGTTTTATCACCGCTGGAATAATCATCAGGGTTGCCTTCAAAAAAGCTACCCGCATTAGTAAATATTAATTTATCAAGTTTCTCAGTTACAATTATTCTACTGTGAAACGAGTAATCCTGATGGGCAACACAATTACGTAACGCTTCTAAAATAGTTCTAGAATCAGATTTGTTTACAGTTGTAGCTAATAATTCATTATCAGGAAAAAACTTGTATTTCACATTACGTATGTTCTGTAATACTTTAGTAGTATTTAAAAATAATGGCGTTCCAAAGTGTTGGTAAGCTTTTTCTTCGGGTTCTAATTTCCATGTTATTTCTGCAACTGAAGGCAACAAACAATGAGAAGCTTCTTCTTTGCCTAAAAGGATAATAGCTGTATTGGTTATACTTCTATTAATATTTATTTTGGCTTTGTCTAAAAAAGTAAGATCATCCCCCCTTAGCGCAGAAATGATGCGAGGCTGCTGTGCAAAGCTTTCTGTGCGGTAAATTATAAAATTGTTTGCTAAAATATATCAGCTCATATTATCATCGGGTCTAAGAGGATAACATCTATCAAACCTTTGCCGCCATTATAATTGACAGCACTACTATATTTCCAATCTTTACCTTAGTGTAGGAACTCTTCCGCCTTGGTTCGTGGCACACGAAACATTCCTCATTATTCTCCATCGAAAACCTGGAACAAGTTAGTTAAAAAGCCGAAATCATTTACGCCTGTTTCATAAAAATGTGCCTCCGCCTTGGTTCGTGGCACACGAAACTTTCCTCACTAGTCCCCATCAAAGAAGTGAAACAAGTTAGTTAAAAAACGGAAATCATCTGCTCCCCTTAGCGCAGAAATGATGCGAGGCTGCCGTGCGAAGCTTTGTGTGCGGTAAATTATAAAATTGTTTGCTAAAATATATAAGCTCATATTATCATCGGGGTCTAAGAGGGTAACATCTATCAAACCTTTGCCGCCATTATAATTGACGGCACTACTATATTTCCAATCTTTACCTTAGTGTAGGAACTCTGCCTCTAGAGGATTGTTATTCAAAAACAATGTGCAATTATACAATTAGAATAAAAAAATTGAACCTGATTATTAAAAATTTCTAGGGAAAATTTACTACTTAGCAGA
>JAYVVD010000011.1:0-2048 GCA_043787295.1 Ferruginibacter sp.
GCCAACCTTGCAGAAATAACGCCTGATAATTTAAATTTTAAAATACTTTCTAAAAATTTAGGTGCCATGTATCCCGGGCAGGTAATTGAATATAAAGTACACCCTATACTTGGTATTCCTTTGTATTGGATGACAGAAATTACGCATGTGGAGCAACATAAATTTTTTGTAGATGAGCAACGCTTTGGTCCCTACGAGTTATGGCACCACCAGCATCATTTTAAAGAAGTGTCAGGTGGTGTGGAAATGACTGATTATGTACATTATAGATTACCATTTTGGTTTTTGGGAGATATTGCCAATACGCTGTTTGTAAAAAAACAATTGAAGAGTATTTTTGATTACCGTTTTAAAAAGGTAATTGAAATGTTTGGAGAGAAATGAGTCAATTTTTATCTTACTAATAAAAACGATCCTTTTTTATTTAAAGTTTCTCCCTTTTCGCAGGTAGCATCTAACATATAAACATAACCGCCGGAAACTTGGTCGATGCCTTTATATTTTCCATCCCAGCCGTTGCTGCGAGTATTGGGTATTGCATTTTTTATTTCATAAATGATTTCACCATATCTATTAAAAACAACAAATCTGTTTATCATTTTTATACCAACTGTTTGAGGGTAATAATATTTTTTTACAGCTATATTATTGGGTGCAAATGCGCTTGCCATAAACAAATTAGCATAATCACACGTAATGGAAATCTTTACAGTGTCTTTTGCAATGCAGTTGTTTGTGTTGGTAACTGTTACAAAAAAAGACCTGGTACTGTCTGCAAATCCACTTGGCTGAGCGCAGTTACTGCAATCTAATTTATTAGAAGGTGACCATAAATAACTGCGAACATCGCTACTGTAAATTGGGGAAATCGTAAAAGGGCTGTTGTATGCTAAGAGTCTGTCAGGCCCTGCTTTTACAGTTGGTAAAGTATAAGCACGGATTTTTACAACAGCGTTGCTGCTATAACATCCGGCACTATCCGTAAGCGTAACCAAATAGCTGGTATCTGCAATTACTGTTACTACCGGATTATTTATGTTTGTATTGCTAAGCCCAAAGCCTGGAGACCAGATAATTTTTTTATCCGCAGGAGATACAGATAAAGTTACTTTTTCATTTACGCAAGCAGCAACTGCACTTGGGTTTACCACCGCAGTAAATTTGGGATAAACTGTAATTATTGAACTATCTTTTAAGGAACAATTCTCATTAGTTGCGATGGCGTATATTTTGGTGCTATTTATCGGTTTTGTTAGAGTTGTATCACAAGTAGCACAGGTTACCATAGTTGCAGGTGCCCATTTAAGGGTGTCTGTATGGTATCCGGTTAATGTTATTGTTTCTCCTGCACAGATTTTAACCGTTCGTGGGAATATGCGTAGAAAAGGCGATTCCTTTACAGTAATATCTTTTATCGAGGTATCAATACACGCATTTTTGTCTTTCGCAATTAATATTATTGAATAGGTGCCCTCAGCCGGAAAAACAAATGCTGCGGGTTTATATGCTGTATCACTTAAACCCGGTATTCCAAATGTCCACGCCCATTTTTTTATGGTATCACGGGCAAGGTAGGGAGATGATGTGTTCATTACAATAAAATCGTTCTTTGCACACGAAGCAGAGTCAGTGATAAAACTAAGGTTGGGGCCACCTACTCTTACTGTTTTACCAAAGTGCACGGTATCAGGACAATATTGTGGGCCATTATCTAATATTACATAGTTTTTAATAAAGTTGCCAAAACTATTTGCATTGATAGTGTATGGTGCAGCTGAAATAATATTTTGCTGACCAAAAACAGACCAGCTATATGTCAAAACTTGATTACTGTAATTATTTAAAACAGAAAATTTTGTTGATGTTTTTCTACAAACAAAAGTGTCAGGATTTGCAAGTATAGGGGTTGCAGTATATATTGGATATGCAATAGTGTCTCTGCAACCTGTGCTGTCATCAGCAACAATAAGCGTACTATTAAAAATGCCTGAAACAGGAAAAGTATGGGTGGCGTTTTTGGTATAAACATTTGCACTTGTATCACCAAA
>JAYVVD010000012.1:0-5306 GCA_043787295.1 Ferruginibacter sp.
AGGAACATTGCGAAGATATTAGCGAAGAATACGAAAGCTTTAATTTGAATATTTTACAAATAAGCAATCGGTAAAAGACGAAAAAAGAGTTACAGTTGAACCTTAGCACGGATAGAAGCGGCTACCACGCTGAGGCCATTGTGTGTGGGCTTTGGGGCGGAGTAATAGTGAATAGCCGTACCACTGATGATTGATGAATTTCAGTTGACAGCTCCGAATAAAAAACCCTTTAATTTTTTTGAAGGGCCTTTGTTGATATATTATTTCATTTGCACATTTGCCTATTATACTTACCCATTCATGCTGGTTAAAAATTCCGCATTGTCTTTTGTGCCTCTCATATTTTTAAGCAAAGTATTTAATGCTTCCTCGGGGTTCATATCGGCCATGTGCTTGCGTAAAACCCACATGCGCTGGAAGGTATCTTTGTCCAACAAAAGATCATCTCTACGGGTGCTTGATGCAACAATATCAATGGCCGGATAAATGCGGCGGTTAGATAATTTACGTTCCAACTGCAACTCCATGTTACCCGTTCCTTTAAATTCTTCAAAAATAACTTCATCCATTTTACTACCGGTATCTACCAATGCTGTTGCTATAATGGTAAGCGATCCGCCATTTTCAATCTTACGTGCTGCACCAAAAAACTGCTTTGGTTTTTGCATAGCATTTGCCTCAACACCACCGCTTAAAACCTTACCACTGCTTGGCGCAACGGTGTTGTGTGCACGAGCCAAACGGGTAATTGAATCCAATAAAATAACTACATCGTGGCCACACTCAACCAACCGTTTTGCTTTGTTTAAAGCGATGGTAGAAACTTTTACGTGCTTATCTGCCGGTTCGTCAAATGTAGATGCAATAACTTCTGCACGTACACTGCGTTCCATATCTGTAACCTCCTCTGGACGCTCATCTACCAACACTATCATCAAATAACATTCGGGATGATTTTCTGCAATGGCGTTTGCAAGTTCCTTCAATAACATTGTTTTACCGGTTTTTGGTTGCGCTACAATTAAGCCACGCTGCCCTTTACCTATTGGCGTAAACAAATCCATAATCCTCGTGCTATAATTATCAGACCTTGTTGTAAGGTTTAATTTTTCGAACGGAAACAATGGGGTAAGATAATCGAACGGAACACGGTCACGCACTTCTTCCGGCGATTTGCCATTGATGGTGGTAACTTTTAAAAGAGCAAAATATTTTTCGCCTTCTTTTGGTGGGCGAACGGAACCTAAAACAGTATCACCGGTTTTAAGTCCAAATAATTTTATTTGTGAAGGCGATACATAAATATCATCTGGCGAAGAAAGGTAATTGTAATCGCTGCTGCGCAAAAAGCCGTAGCCATCGGGCATCATTTCCAACACACCTTCGCCTTGTATTATACCATCAAATTCAATATTAAAAACGGATTGTTCTCTTGGTTTAAACTGTGGGCGAACCGGTGCCGGTTGTTGTGTAGATTCTTCCATTTCCGGTTGCTGTATATCTTCTTCCTGAAGCAATTGTGCAAATGCAGCTGGCAGCGTTGTTTGTTCACTGGTTATGGGTTTAAGTTCATCTTCATTTTGTGAAGGTTGTTCTTCAGCCTTTTCGTTACGGGAAGGTTTTCTCTCTGTATCAGCCGGTTTTTTATTTCGCAAAACAGGCTCTCTTTTTACAGTAGCGAGTTTAGGTGCAGCGGTTGGGGCAGGAGCAGGTTCAGCAGGTTGATTTGTAGTTTCTGAAACAGGCGCAGTTGCCGAATCTGTTTTTACAATTCTTTTTCTCTTAGGTTTTTCTGCATCATAACCATTTTCGTTGTTGCCGGTTTCTTTGTTCATATCTGCTTGGTTTTGAAGAATAGCCGAAATAAGATCAGGCTTGCTTAGTTTTTTCATTTGGGGAATACTGAATTTTTCTGCAATATCGTGCAGCTCAGGAACGAGCAGGTCGTTCAGTTGTGATATGTCGTACATAAATTGTCAGGAATGCGTTTCAAAAAAAATTCGCTGTTGAACTGTTGTAAAATTGAAGTTGAAAATTTTATCTTTTGATTGGAAAAGTTTTATGCAGAGGCACTAAACCTGAGTAATTTAATCTCCGTTTCCAGTGCAATAATACGCATAAATCAATAAACTGAACAAAAATTGTTTATAGGTTTATTTTTAGGTTAAGCCTTTTATAAATTATTTTTTATCTGTAATGAGTATTTTGTAAAAACGAATAAGTTCTTCTTTTTCGAATAAAACCAACTCTCCATCTTTTTTATAATTGCTGTTAAACAGTAAAACCCTCTTGTGTTGGGGATATTTTTCCAGAATTGATTTAATCATGTTCCCCGCTTCTTCATCATTTGTTTTTACAATTGCTGTTAATGTTGCTTCTGAACGGTGCGTTACATGTTTCTTTTTAATAATTGCTTCCAGGGTTGCTAATCTGCCAGGGTTTATACCTGAAATTCTAACCGCTTTGCCCTGCAAACCTTCAAGTTGTTTTTTGCTTAAACCACCTCTCTCCATATATTGAATACGGATGCTTTTACAAAATTCATCATTAGGGCGGGCCATAAGAACCGCTTCAATTATATCTGTAATTATATCAATATCAGGGTTTATGCGTTGCAAGTGGTAAAATTAAGTGTAGATAATTTTCTAAATTCCCGGCAATGGTATTTAATGTAATAAGTAAATAACTGTAATTTGTGTTAAACTAACTAATAAAACTGACTGCATGAAAAAATACAGCCTGTTATTTTTATTTTTTTCACAAATTGTTTACTGCCAATATAAAAACAAGGCAGATAGTTTACTGAATGACATTGCGGCACAAAAAACCGATACCGGAAAAATAAAAACATTATCTGAATTAAGTTTTTACTATGCAACAAATAACCCCGCACTCTCATTAAAATATGCCAATGAGCAAAAGCTGATTGCAGATAAAATAAACATTCCAAAATTTACTGCCAATGCATACAACGACATTGCCATTGCACAATATTACAGCGGCAATTATGCACCCGCTCTGCAAAACAATAAAGAAGCTCTGAACATAAGAGAAAAGCTGGGTAACAAAGCACTGCTGGTAAGTTCGCTTAACAAAATTGCAATCATTTATCAGGAGCTTGGAAAATATGATACTGCGGCTACCTACCAGTTCAAAATTTTAAAACTGGCAGAGGAGCTGGAGGATGATGTTTTTATCAGCAAAACAAACAATAATATTTCTACACTTTTTGAAAAACTAGGCAAGTTCAAAGAGGGTGAATTTTATGCGAGAAAAGCGCTTGTAAACGCAAGAAAATCAAATGATAACAGTTCTGTAGCAAGAGCATATATAAACATCGGAGAAGTTTACAAACAAAAATTAAATTATGATAGTGCTGCAGTTTATTTTGAATTGGCAGCCGTATTATTTGAAAAAGATTATGACCAATTAGCTTTAATGGGAACGTATAATAATATTGGATTTCTAAAGACCTCTTTAGGTAAAAATAATGAGAGCTTGCAATATCATCAAAAAGCTTATACAATTACTACCTTGTTACAAAATGAAAGTAAAAAAGCGGTATGTGCTACCAATGTTGGAGAAGATTTAATTAGACTTGGGAGAGTATCTGAAGCATTACCTTATTTTTTACAAGCTAAAAAAACTGCCATTGCTGAAAACAATTTAGATATTTTAAGGGATGTTTATAATGGATTAAGCAATTATTACTTTTTAACACGTAAAGAGGATTCAGCTTTTTATTATCAGAATCTTTATAAGGTTGTCATAGATACAATTTATTCTGCCACGTCCTCCAAGCAAATTAACGAACTGCAAACCCAATACGAAACTGAAAAAAAAGAACAGCAAATAAATTTACTTAACAAAGAAAATATTATACAAAAACTTACCATTGGCAAAAGCAGGATTTTCATTGGCGTTGCAATTGGTTTATTGTTAGCAGGTTTAGCTTTTACATATTTATTATACAATCGTTTTAAAATAAAACAACAGGCTGCATTGCAACAGGAAATAATGAGGCAACAGGAGTTTGCAACAGCGGCTGTAATAGAGGCAGAAGAAAATGAAAGAAAAAGAATTGCCAGAGATTTGCACGATGGTGTTGGGCAAATGATGAGCACTGCCCGAATGAATTTATCTCTATTAGAAGATCATATAAAATTAAATACCAGTGAAAAAGCAGCTTATGAAAAAGCGGTGGCGTTGGTAGATGAAAGTTGCAAGGAAGTAAGAAGCGTATCTCATAATATGATGCCCAATGCATTAATAAAAACAGGGTTGGCATCTGCAGTTCGTGCATTTATTGAGCAGATAGAAACGGAGTCTTTAAAAGTGCGGTTGTACACAGAAGGATTAAATGAATCTATTAATAAAAAAACCGAAACTGTTTTGTACAGAGTGTTGCAGGAGTGTGTAAATAATGTAATAAAACATTCCGGCGCAACTAATTTGGATATTGCATTGATTAAAGATAAAAGTGGCATTAACGCCACCATAGAAGATAATGGGAAAGGATTTAACACAAATGATAAAAATCAATTTACCGGTATAGGTTTAGATAATATACAAAAACGTATAGATTTTTTAAAGGGCACAATTGAATGGCAATCATCGCCGGGTGCAGGTACACTAGTGGCTTTGTATGTGCCATCTGTAGCTTAAATTATGTTTCATGCTGCAATTTTTAAAAACTATATAAAATCATTTTGGTTTAAAATTTGTAAATTACAAAGACTGTAAATTTAAAAATATTACAAGTATAAATAAAAAGTATTGTCATGCAACCTAAAGAAAACAACGACGTAAAGACTGATTTACGCCACGATAACATGGAATTTTCTGCCGCAACAGATGGAGATGATATTTTAGATGCAGATGATTTTAACAGAGAAGAAGATGGAATAAGTGGCGAAGAGTTAAATGCAATTGAGCAGGATGATGTTGAAATGGCAGCGGCACTAAATGCTGTAGAAACTGACAGGCTTGTTGATGCAGAAAACTTACCTGAAGAAAGCGATGAAGACGACTATTATGATAATGATGAATTAAAGGAAGACGATGAAAGGTTGTAGATTGAAATACTATAAGATGCTACCACCAAAAATTATTTTACTAGTTCTTCCACCAATAAATTGTCATAATCTTTTATAAAACGGACAATATTATTAAACCCTGCAAATTCTTCCAGGCTATATAAGCCTGTAATTACAACTGCTTTCATTCCTGCATTAGCCGCACTTTCAACACCTTTGGGTACATCTTCAAATACCAGACATTGCTGAGGGGGCATATTTAAAGCATGG
>JAYVVD010000013.1:0-6333 GCA_043787295.1 Ferruginibacter sp.
GCTCTTACAATGTTTAAACAAAGTGGTGCATCAGAGGTCTGCCCTACATGATTTAAAAATAACTGGCGGTTGGTCATGTGGCAAAGTTAAGGCAGACAACCATATTATTTTTTTGAATAGAAAATGAACAATTAATATTTCATCTTTTAAAAGATGAAAAAAGAACCATTGCTGATGATAGCCCGGATAGAAACGCAAATACTTTTTTGCTGCCTTTGGGCAAAAAAGATTGTAGTGTATAGCCGGATCCCAATGATAGAAAAAGTTATAATTCTCCTGCTTCGGAAACACATGGTTAACGGACAATGTTTATTTATTATTTTTACTCAATAAAAATTAATTATCATGGCAGTAATTCTTCCGGTTAACGGCAAAACTCCTGAGATGGGCGAAAATTGTTTTATAGCTCCAAACGCAACAATAGTAGGTGATGTAAAAATGGGTAACGATTGCAGTGTATGGTTTAATGCTGTATTGCGTGGCGACGTTAACAGTATTGAAATGGGCAATAAAGTAAATGTACAGGATGGGGCAGTAATACATTGTACCTATCAAAAAACAAAAACAATTATTGGTAATAATGTAAGCATTGGGCATAATGCTATTGTGCATGGTTGCATATTGGAAGATAATGTTTTGGTTGGCATGGGAGCTATTGTGATGGATAATGTGAGGGTTGGCAGCAACAGTATTATTGCTGCAGGTGCAGTTATTTTAGAAAATACAATCATTGAAAAGGGTTGTATTTTTGCGGGTGTACCTGCAAAAAAAGTTAAGATGGTTAGTGAGGCTTTAATTAGTGGTGAGATAAACAGAATTGCAGATAATTATGTAATGTATAGTGGATGGTTTAAATAGTGATAAGTCTTAAAAAATTATATATTTGAATATGAAAAAAATTATACTTTATCTTTTAGCCATATCTTTTTTGTGCAGCTGTGCCATTTTTAGAAAAAAAGAAAAGTATGGTTGCCCAAATGATGCAAGAGGTAAAAGTCAGGAAGAGATAAGAGACGCAAGTACCAAAACAAAATACAAAGGTGGCAAAAAATTTTAGAAATTTATGCATCCATCAAAATAGCACAAAAAACAAGCCCTACGAAATTTCGAAGGGCTTGTTTTTTATCTTTTGTGTTGTCTCTAATATCTACATTAATAACTCCACAAATCCTGCTCATAGTTAAAAATCTTTTCTTGTATTTTTTCACCTTCCATTAATTGTAAAATACCATTTTCGCTAATACTTTTGTAATTTTTAATATACTGATCATAAGGATTATCAATGGTGCTTTTAATGATACGACCATAAAACATGCGACTTTCAAAAAGTTCTTCCCAGCTCATTCGGGCACCAAAGTTTTTGCCATTGTACACTTCATATTTTGAAAAAATTTGTCTCATATCAGGATAATAAACCCAGAAAATTTCAGTTTCACCAAAATCAATTCCTTGCGGGGTAATTAATCTTTTAACAGGTGCAATTCCTAGGATTCTAAAAAACAACCTAGAGCTCTCTTTGTCAAATATAACTTCCTCTTTTATGCGAAATTTATATATAGAATCAAGATTAATTTCATTCCTCATCATTTTTGTTCCTGTCACATTGCCGAGACTATCTGTAATAGGAACAGGAACTTCCGCACCTGCGATAACTGCAGAAACTTCAGATTTTGTCATAGGGGTTGTGAAACGGTCATCAATACTATTAAAAACCGTGACTGCACTATCTTGTATAGCTTGTAACAAAATAGAGATGAAACGCTGATTACCATTATCTTCATCAGCAGAATATCTAAAAGGAAGGTTGATTTTTTCTCGGGTATCTATTTCACGCCATATTTTATGACGATAAACTGCATCATCTGCCCTTAAATTTTCATAAGCCAAAGGGATTCTTTCTTTGATAGCATCTTCATCTACAGCTCCATCCCTTCTTAAAGATTTCGCAATCCTTTTAATAGGAAGTGTATCATTCTTTGGTGGTGCTGCCATAACAACCGCACTGTCAGTAGAAGCTTTAGCTCCTTTAATATTTGCTGTAGTTTTATTTTTAGTTGTTCTTCTGGTAGAAGACCTTTTTACAGGAGCTTTGGCTTTAGTAGTTTTTTTTCTTTGTGCCGTTGCAACATTAGAAATACATCCTACAAAAACGAATAAAAATAAAAATTTAAAAAAATGGTTATTCATAATTTGGTGTTTAATTCTATTAGTATAATGAAATACTTGCTTCGTCAATTGAGCGAGTTCCATCAGGTCCCTGCACTTTGATATTTGTAAAAGCTATTGAAGAGCCTGGCCCGCATCTTTGCATCAAAGCTGCTATATTCCCAAGACTATTTCCATTTATTGATCCTTGAACTGGATTAGGAAAACCTGTACCTCCAAAAAATACTGTAGCACTAACTATACTATATCTTAAGTCAAAATCAAAACCAAGTAGGTCAGCTCTGCAAAATTGTTGATTTTTAAATTCAACTGCAGGAACTCTCGCTTTTCCTGAACCTACTTTAAAAACTGGATCAGGTATTCTTTTAACCCTAAAAGCAAATTGGCTGGACTTACCATCGGCAGTAACTGTTATTGATGCCGGGCCAACAGCACTTACTCTAACAGTTCTATTTGAGCCTCCCGTTTGAGATATAGAACCACCGCTCATTGAAACATTTGTTTTATCCCAACCAGTTGGTGAACCTATTGTTACCGGATTATCAACGCCGATATAAAACACATTCATTTTATCTAGCATTACCGCTGCACCTCCTGGTGTACCAACCACATATTTTACAGTTTCTGTCTTTGTTTGTTCCTTTCCATTTTCATCTTTAAACACTACATTAACTGCAATTGAATGCTCTCCTGCCCCACTAGCTGTAGTAGTATATGTGCCCTGCCCATTTGTAACAGCTACACCTGAACCATTTATAGAAATTTTTGGAGCCGAACTAGAGCTATAAGCTCCCACTCCCGCGGTAACTTTCAATTCTTGACCTGGCATTACATAGTTTGAACTCTGACCAACTAATACACCTACTTGATCCATATGAACTTCAACTTGACCAACTTGATTATGGCAATAAGTCACTATCTGATTTTCAGCATTCTTAACATTGTTTTGAAATTTGCTCAACAATGTCAAACCGGCAACTGTAGGAGTCATATGAAAATATGCTTCTGTAAAATCTTTCATTTTACCATCTTGACCTTTAATCTTATCTATCTGATCTACAGGAAATGTTGAAGCAAACTTAGATTGAAATGTAGGATCAATATTAAGCATTTTTGCCCGGTAATCATTTAACCTTTTTTGTAAATCTGTACCCAAATGTTTTCCGCCAGGACCATCTCCAAATAAACGAGTTGCTGCTTCAAGATCATCTTCTTTATATTGTTCAACCTTCTGGCCTTCAACTTCAACCATTTTAGATCCCGCCTCGCCCTTCAGTTGTGTCTTTATTCCATCAATATAAGTATTCATTTGGTCGGAAAGTTGTTTTGCAATTGTGGCTTTATCATTCCAAACTTTAGCTTTTTCTGCAGTTTCAGGTTTATTTACTTTGTCCTGTAATGATTTGTACAAAGTGTTATTTGCATTACTTATATTACTATTAGATTGTATTAAACTTGCATCTACCACTTTAAATGCATTTAAAATCTCTGATGAAACATTCAATGCAAGGAGTGCAGTAAGCACTAAATACATTATGTTGATCATCTTTTGCCTGGGCTCCTTCGGTAAAGCCATAACTTATAATATTAATTTATTTTATTAAATGTTGTTTCGGTAAGATCGGTATTAACAATTTTAAATTATCTTCCCTGCATTGCCCCAAGCATATTGCCATAAACTGCATTTAACTTACCAAGATTGTTTGCCAAAGCACCAATTTGCTCTTTAGCTCTGTTTGCATCATCAACACTTCCCATCATAGCTGAACTTGCTTCAGCCATTTTACCATAAAAACCATTTAATGCTTTTAAGTGATTGTTGCTTTCCTTTAATTCTAATTCATAAATAGTATTTAAAGAGCCAAGGTTTTTTGTAAGAACCTGTATTTGATCGTGAAAGCCACGTGCACTATCAGCTGCATTACCAAATGATGCCATTGTAACTGCACTACTTGAAAATGCTGCAGACATTGAACCGATTGCTGTTGTAGCTTCCTGTGTTTTTTTACTGAAATCAGCTGTTGATTTAACAACATCACTCACATCAGTTATATTATTTACTGTTGTGCCAAGTTTTTGAAAACCTTCTCCCAATTTTTTTAAATTTGCCGGAGTAATATCAGCATCCTGTAACATTTTATCCATATTATTCAATGCTGGGTTACCGGTTGCTACAGCCATTTTCATTTTACCTTCAAATTCCTCTTTTACGGGCGGATAAATCATATATAATATCCCATAAAACAAAAATATTGCACACTCGGTATATAAACCAATTTGTAACCATGCATCAGCAATTGGGGTATGTAATATTTTTTGTAATGCACCAAAGATTACCGCCGCAGCCCCTATAGATACGCCTACGTCCATCCATTTACTAATTTTTGAAGGAATTTTTACTGACATGTGTTTTAAATTTTGATTTGGAGGTTTTTGTTTAGATTAATATTATACACATAGAATTCATAACCCAAAAATTCAGGTTATCAATACTATCAATAAGCTCTTTAAAAATTTTCTATTATTACCTTTTTTTTACGGTAGGAGGAAGATCAATCACACAACGAAAACCAATGTAGGATTTAGAAGTATCCTGGTATTCATAAGCACGTGTACCTGTTTGTAAAAAATATGCAACATCTTTCCAGCTTCCACCACGTATAACTTTACGCTTCATGCGTGGAGGATCAGAAGTTTTTGCATTCCATCTAACGTCAGGATTCATATCATGTTGAAAGTTATAAGAACCTTCATAATACAAAGAGGAAGTCCATTCAGCTACATTTCCAGCCATATTGTACAAACCAAAATCGTTAGGCCAATATGCATCTGCTCTTACGGTGTACAATCCACCATCTTCAGGATAATTACCACGACCAGGTTTAAAGTTTGCAAGTAAGCAACCTTTTTTGTTTCTTAAGTAAGGACCTCCCCACGGATAAGGCATTTGAGAACGTCCGCCTCTTGCCGCATATTCCCATTGGGCTTCTGTTGGCAAACGAAATTCTGATTGACCTGATCTTTTTTTGCTTTCATTAAAAGAAGCAAGTTTATGTGTTCTCCATTCTGAAAATGCATTAGCTTGTTTCCAGTTGATACCAACAACAGGATAGTTGCCATAAGCCGGGTGGCTGTAATATTGTTTTGCCATTGGCTCATTGTAGGCGTAAGCAAAATCTCTTATCCAACAAAGCGTATCAGGAAAAACAGGAATATCCTGTTTCATTATAAATTCTTTACGCTGAACGTTGGTATCTCTATTATAGGCAGATGCTTTGTAATCAAATATTTCTGAATGATAAACAATCTTTTTTGCATCTAATTCTTTTTTCCCAAAAATCCTATTATCAGCAGACACGATTATGGCGTCTATTTTTTCAAATGTTGCTTTGTCACCGTATTTAATTGCACTTGCTTTTTTCCAGTCAACATACTCATTTCCGTCTGATCCCTGTTTGACATAGCCCATCAACTTTGCTGCGATGGAGTCTCTTACCCAGTTTGTAAATTCACGATATTCGTTGTTCGTAATCTCCGTAGCATCCATCCAAAAACCACTTATAGAAACTTGTTTGTTTCTTGCTGTGTACGCATAATTTACATCCTCATCACTTGGCCCCATGTGAAAAGTACCTGCAGGAACGTAAACCATTCCTGTTGGCTTTGTTAAGTTATAAGCTTTGCCAGGTGCAACACCGTGTAACTGGCCATCATTTGGCATGGCGCCCGATTTACCTTTTCCGCTAATTAGTTTACAGCTGCTTGTAGAGAGTGCTACAGAAACAATAGCAATAAAACACAATAACCGATTATTCATTTTTTTGACTTTGAGGGTGCTGGCAAAAGTATTAATAAATCCTTCTTGTAAATTCAGTTGATGATACTATGGATGTTAATTTTCTAACAATTCCAATGCCATCCTTTTTTACTAAACGATTCTTTAATACAAATATTGTGATTAATAAATGTTAAAAACTTTGCAACTGAATTTCACCCATTAATTCATTAATGTTTTTCAATGGAGTGCTACAAGCAAAATTCCGACATAAATATATAGATAATTCTTTTAAAAAGGGTTTGTCTTGCGATAAAATCATATTAGAATTGTTAAAACTTGGCTGTAATATTTTATTTGGTAAATATTCGAGCAGCATATTCTTAACCGCG
>JAYVVD010000014.1:0-8008 GCA_043787295.1 Ferruginibacter sp.
AAAGTAGCTGATAAGCGGTTTTTTGGAGCATTAAGGCTTCTTTCATCTAATGAAACGTAACCATTTTTATTGGCGTCATTACTGATGTTATCTTTTGTAATGTCTGATCCAAAATATGAATATTTAACTGCAAGGCTTATGTTATCCTTAAAAAAATAATTTATGCCAAGATCCACCCCATACGAAGAAACTTCGCCATAGTTAAAATAAGTAAAAAATGTAGCTCCGCTTAAAACGTTGGTGGTATTGTTAACTGTACCGGGAAATGCCAATGTTGTTAATGGTAATGGTATTTCTCCAACAGCCAAAGCACGACCTGCAACTGCCAGCGCAGGGCTTAGGAAGTTTTTTGTTTTACCATAATAGCCACTGATATCTATATAAAGTTTTTTAGCAACAGCACCCTTGTAACCAAGTTCCCATGTTTTTATTTCCTCAGGCTTTAATGGAGTCGTAGTTATTGGTGCATCACTTACATTACTACCATTAGGAATGTATTTTACACCGTTTCCATTACCAAATACAAATCCAAAAACACTTGCTCTTTGAAAAAGAATAATTGGTGCGGCAAAAGCTTTTCCATAAGTTAATCTGATTGCGCCACCCGGCACACCTTTCACAAGTGCTATTTTAGGTGAGAAAAAATTTCCAAATAAACTGTGATGATCAACACGTGCAGCTGCGACTATTTTAAAATCTGCAGGTAATGTTTTTTCTAATTGTAAAGCACTGCCATATTGCGTTACTTCTACTTTATCATTTTTATCAACAAGGCTTGTTCCAAATGTTTTAGGATCATCTTTTTGATATGTTGCACCAACAATCATATTTAAGCCGATTGTAGAAAAATCGTAATTGTACTGCACCTCTCCGTTAAATCTTTTTGATTCTTCTTTAAATTGATTTCCTAAACGCAGTGCAAATAATTCTGCAGAATCAGGTTCAAGCCGGCGTACAGGGCTTGATGGATCTACAACAGAGCTGTGTGTACGATTATAATAATCTCTTGTGTAGCCTGGAATACCATAAGATGTTCCAACATTTGTCCAGGTTTCATAAGCCTGTGCAAAAAAGCGTGGACTAACAAATCGTAATTGTGCATAAGAAAATTTCCAGCCCCGTATCTGGTTTCTACCTGTGTTATTTACACTAAGAAAATCATTGATACTGCCGCCATATGATGCAATGATATCAGCTTTTGGTGTTGGACTATAGTAAACATGTGCTTCTCCACGATTGTGTTTAAACTGATAAGAAGGAATACGCTCAGGTATGGCAACAGCAGGGCCATAAACACCACCTCCTGCATAAACACTGTCTTTAAAATCAAAATCTTTTCCGGTAGTGTATTCGCCGGAAAATTTGTACGCCCATTTATCACTGGCTTTTACAGCATGGCGAAAACGTCCGCTAAAAACACTACGATTACCCTGACTCATGGCAATGGTTGTTCCCGGAAATTTTCTTGGATCTTTTGTTATTGTATTGGCAACTCCATTGTGTGCATTAGGCCCATACAGAGCAGAATTTGGACCAAGTACAACTTCCAATCTATCTATATCTTCTTTAGTAACAGTATTCATTATTCCAGCTGCCAGTCCGCTGCCACCCGCCATCATACTGTTTCTGCCGTCCGTCATTTGTAAAATTTTTGCGTTGAAAGCATTATTAAATCCACGAGCATTAATACCCACGCCAGTTACGCCGGTTCTTACAAATTCTACTCCCTGTAATCTCGATGCTAAAGCACCCACATTAAAAGAAGAAACCTGATCAAAATCTTTTGAAGTGAGTATACTCACTGATGCAGGCGCTCTTGTTATTTTTTCAGGTCGTTTAGATGCAGTAATTACTACCTCATCTCCCATTTTCATAAAATTGGTAAGCATAAAATCAACAGTAGTATTTTGACCTGCAATTACATTTACAACTTTTGAAACTTCTGCAAAGCCTACATAAGAAATAAGCAACGTTTGCTTGCCGGCCTTTGCTTCTAAACTGAATGTTCCGTCATAATTTGATGTAGTTGAATAATTACTTCCTTTTAATGAAACTGTTGCTCCGTTTAATGCTTCAGCATCTGCATTTGTTACCTTGCCGATTATTTTACCGGTTTGTGCAACCACTGCCAGGCTAAAAAATATAACAGGAAGCAGTAATAAAATTTTTCTCATAGCTGTGTATTTTTGTTTTAATTAGTGTGTGTTTTTATTTGACAAAATTTTTAATTGTATAATTTAACTGTTCAGGCTTTTCAAATGGCAGCATGTGCCCTGCATTGGAAATAACCTTTACCTGAAGGTTCTTTATATTTTTCGTTGCAACTTCAATGACATCTTTATAGGTAATATTGGGATGCATTGCCCGGTTCGGAATTAGTTGATCATTTTCTCCGAAAACCAGTAACACTTTTTGCTGTATTTTATTAAGATCATTTTTAACAGGGTGGGCTAACATTCCTTTTACACCGTTTACCAATACGTTGCAGTAATTATCAAAATGTTCACACTGTTTCAGTCTTACTCTGTATTCAATTAAGTTTTCAGCGTCTGCAGGTTGTGCATAAAAATTATTAGCAAAATTTTTTCTGATAGTTGCCTCATCCTGATTTTTAAAAAATGCAGGTGTAGTAAATTTTAAAAATATTTTTCGTTCTGCATCAGTAAATGTTTCAAGGCCTGCCGGGGCAATTAAAATTAATTGCTTAATTATTGCTGGATGTTGTACAGCCGTAATTATTGCTATTTGCCCACCCATAGAATGACCTATAAGTACAATTTTTTTTAGCCGTAAATTTTCAGCAAATTCTATTATTGAATTAGCATATAACCCAAGCTGATCCTCATTATTAATATTTTTATTTATTGAATTACCATAACCCGGAAGGTCTATTGCAATGCATCTGTAACTTTTTGAAAGTTCATCCATGTTTTTTATCCAGTGTGAAATATTGCCTCCAAGGCCATGAATAAAAAGCAATGTTTTCCCTTTTCCTTTTTCTACGTAAGCTATTTTAGAACCATCTTTAAGCAAAACATTTTTCACCTTTAACCCATAGTCTGCATAGCAACTATCCATAGCGTACAAAACATTTGCGCTAATTAAACATAAAATAAATATGAAAATCTTACCCTTCATTAACAACCATTTTTTCTTTGCCTGATAAAATTTTATTAGCAGTAACAGGTATCTTTTTCATTATAAAATATAAAACTATACCTACAGCTACCGAACTTAATATTGCCAATGCAGCTGCAATACCGGGATTGCGTGTGCCTGCTTGCATGTATGATGTTAACCTACCATAATAAATACTAAAGTGAACAACAAGTGCAATTACAGATGCAGCAATTGGAACCAACTTTGGAACTTCTTTTAAAAAAATTCCAAATACCACCGGTACAAATGCTGCAGAAAAAAATGCATACACACCATTTTGTGCAAAAATGCCCACACTTAAATCCGGCTCTATAAGTTGCTTGTATGAAAGTGTGATAGCAATAACTGCAAGAACCCCAATAACAATTTTATTAAGTAATAATTCTGAAATAATTCCTCCTTCATCATTCTTTATAAAACGTTTCCCCGCAAGAGGCTTTATCATATCGGAAGTAATGGTGGTGCTTAAAGATTGTATCAGACCTTCTAATGTAGACATGCCCGCGGATATCATTCCTAAAATAATTACTACTGCGATATATACCGGAAAACGCCCTACAACAAATGAAGACATCACTCCATCTAAAGGAATTTTTGTTCCATTTGCCATGAGGCTCGGATAAAAAAGTCTTGCATAAATACCTGTAAAAACCACAAGGAAAAAAATGGCTTGAACAATTAAGGTGACAGTTAAAAATTTCTTCACATCCTTATCGTCTTTAAGAAACAATGATCTTGTTAATATATGCGGTTGGCAAACGATGGCAATGCCAACAATAAATTGGGCAATCACCACTTCAAAAAAATCACGGTATAAAGGGCTTGCCGCATTAAAAGGCGAACTTAAATTTGGATCTATTGCAGATAATTTTTCTAATAATCCATGTATCCCGTTAGCAAAATGCTCGTAGCCTGAGGTTAATAAAATGATTGCTACACCAAGCTTTAAACATGCCTGTATCATATTAGTGTATACCATTGAATTGGCACCACCAAACATCATGTAACCAAATGTAAAAATTACAATACATGATAAAGTAGGTAAAATTTCTAAATTTAATGAACGTGATAAAACCTGCGTTAATCCTACGCAGATCAATACTATAAACGCAATCATTAATAAAGAAACAAAGGCAAAATAAAGCGTAAAGTTTTTGCTGTTGTACCTCATGCCTATCCATTGTCCAAGTGTTTTTGCCTGTACACTGTGACCAATTTTTCTAAAACGCTTTGATAATACCGCTAATGAAATAAGTGCACCAAGTGGTAAAAAAACACCCATAGATAAAAAAGCACTCAGCCCGTAGTAAGCTACAAATCCGGGATTTATTATAAATGTTGCTGCGCTGCTCATAGAAGCTGCCAAAGAAAAGCCTAAAGCAACAGGAGAAAATTTTATACTTCCAACGGCATAATCAGAAATGTTTTTTGTACGACGGGCGCCTCTTACAACAAAAAATACGATCATAGCTATGTAAGCAAACAAACTTATCCATACAGCTAAAACCATTCCCTGAGATGCAAGGTTGTTCATAAAAGCAAACGTTAGTGAATACTAAAGTATTTTACTTTGTATTTGCAAAAAGAAAATACTGGTGAACAGTAAATAAATTAAGGTGAGTGATAACAATATAGGGGTAAAGCAATTTTTTATAAAAAGGAAAGCCGCTTCATAAGGTTATCCCGAAATGTTTTACCAACAGGAATCGGATGTTTATTTATGATAACATCGTTTTCTTCTAAAGCTTCTATTTTATCAAGATTAATTATAAATGACCGGTGAATTCTTGCAAATTTTGATGAAGGAAATTTTTCTTCCACCACTTTTAAAGATGAATTTAATAAATATTTTCCCTCAGAAGTAAAGATCATAGCGTAGATGTCATGAGCTTCTACCCAAAGTATATCACGAAGCATAATTTTTTCCAGCCGTTTATTTGTCTTTACAAAAATGCCATCTTCAATTGTCAGATTTTCAAGCATTACCGGAAGAGAAGGAAGTTCTATTTTTTTCTTTAAAGCATTGTGCAAAGTGATTTCGATGGTTGAGTACAGCGACTGAACACTTACAGGTTTTACAAGATAGGCATAGGGATCAACGAGCTTTGCTTTTTCAATAGTCTGGGTATCTGCCAGCGCAGTTAAAAATACAAATGGAATATGGTGCTCTTCTTTTAATTGTCTCCCAACATCAATACCGGTAAGGGTTCCGGCTAAGTGAATATCAAGTAAAACAATATCCGGCTTAATTTCTTTTATCTTACTTAATGCTTCTTCGCCTGTATCAAAAGTTTGGGCAACATCAAAACCAAGGTCTTGAAGGGAATATGACATTTCCTTTGCTATTATCCAGTCATCTTCTACCAAAACAATTTTTATACCCGGCATACCATTTATTTTAATTCAGTATTATTTTTTATTTTACAGTATAAAATACAATCTGCTTTGAATATTTATCGCCAATTTATACTTTTTATTTTATCGCTGGTTTTTTGTAGAGAAATATCAGGACAAAAAATTTTTAGCATTGAAAAAGATGATGAAGTATTGCATATTTATTCTAACCTGCTTCCTGCATTTACTGATACAAATAATATTTTAAATTTTGGAGAAACGAAAGGGTTAGGAATTAAAAAAACAAAAGATGAGCAATTTGTCACAAAGTTTTCGGTAATTAATAATTCAAATGCTGATAAGCAATATGTGATTATTACACCAAAAACAGGAATAATATATTGCCGGATAAAAGCCCTTTCAGATACCGGATGGAAAAACCTACAGACAGGAAGTGGTTTAAAACTATCCGAACGTTCATTGTCATCTAACACAAATGGTATAGTTATAGAATTGCATAAAGGACAACCGGTAGAAATCATTTTAGGGTTTAAAAGTATATTTAGCATTTACAGGCAAAGCAAATTTGATCTTACTTTAAAACCACTGGCTTTATTTGAAAGAGAAGATAGCAAACGCCTGCTGTGGCAGGGTTTATTTCTAGGTATCATACTAGTAATGGGGCTGTATAATCTTTTAATATATTTTGCCGTTAAGGATATTAGTTATTTCTATTTTGTGCTCAGCATTTTTGGTATTGGTCTTTATTTTTCTTTTTATTATGGAATTGGTATTGAATATTTGTGGCCCAAAGCCCCCACATGGGATACATTTTGTTATACTTTAATTGTACCTTTTAATGGTTTGATGCGAATTTATTTTACAAAAGCTTTTCTTCACACTCGGGAAGTTTTACCAAAAATAAATCGAATACTAAATGCTCTGGCCATTGTGTGTACATTGTGTATTTTACTGGGGTTAACTATTTACATTTTTCAGATTGATATTTTAGATAAGCTGGTAAGCATACTGGGTGTACTTGGTTCACTAGTTTTGATAATGATGCTAATTGCAGGTTTTGTGGCATATTATAAAGCAAAATACCAGCCGGCACAGTATTTTATATTTGCCAATATTTTATTGGTTATTGGCGCTGTCCTTTTCATTTTCAGAGAGATGAGAATTATACCAGATAATTTATTTACCAGGTATTTTGTGCAGGTGGGCACTTTAGTGCAGGTTATACTTTTTGCACTCGGACTGGCAAGCCGTTTAAATAAAACACAATTGCAGCTTACAAATGAAATTATCGAAAAAGAAAAATTTGCCTTAGAAAAAGAGATTGAAAAGAAAGAAATTATTGAAAAACAAAAAGAAGATTTACAA
Source organism: Ferruginibacter sp. (assembly GCA_043787295.1). Lineage (GTDB taxonomy): Bacteria > Bacteroidota > Bacteroidia > Chitinophagales > Chitinophagaceae > Ferruginibacter. The sequence continues at coordinate 6,880 of JAYVVD010000014.1, forward strand.
AACCAGGTAGTACAACAAACCCTCGACCTTAAGCAACAAAATAACCAGTTACAGGAAATTATTTTAAAACTTAAATCATCGGAGCTGAAGCTTACACAACTCAACCAGGTAAAGAATAAATTATTTTCTATCATTTCGCATGATCTTCGTAATCCGCTGGCAACAATGCAATCAGCATTAAAGTTGATAACTGAGCATCATTATAAACTGGATGAAAATGAAAAAGAAAAACTAACCAAAGAGGCGCAGGCATCACTTGATAATTTAAATGAACTGCTTTATAATTTGTTGCAATGGTCAAGGTCGCAAATGAATTTACTCGAATATAAACCCGAAAAAAATATAATTAAACCCATTTTAGAAAACTGTGCAAAGGTGCTTCAATTAAATGCACACATGAAAAACATCCGCTTACATATAATTGGAGATGAAAAATTAACCGGGATAGCAGATAAGGATATGATCGAGTCAATAGTGAGAAACTTTTTGAGTAATGCAATAAAATTTAGTAACAGAGATAGTGAGGTTTTTCTGAAAGTAACAAGTAATGAAAACCATATTAAAATACAAGTACTGGATTCAGGAATGGGTATGAGTAAAGTAAGAATTCAACGCTTGCTTCAATCAAATACCACTGTGAGTATCAGAGGTACTGAAAAAGAAAAGGGAACAGGGTTGGGTTTACTAATTAGCAAAGATTTTATTGAACGTAACAATGGAGTTTTGGAAATTGAAAGTGAGCCCGGAAAGGGTTCTGCTTTTTCCTTTACAATTCTTAAAGCAACATAAAGCCAATTATTAAAACAATATAAAATAAAAGACATGTATCGATGAATGTTTGGTTTTTACACAGTTCATCCTCTGAGAAAAACAATAATACCAGTTCGAATTTCACTCGGTGTGATGTTAGAACTTTCAACATATTTCGTTTCAGCATTTTCCATATTTGACATATAGGCAGATTTTAAATTTGTCGAAATAATTTTCTCTAAAATAATTAAAGAGTGGTCTTTGTACTAATTTTTAGTCAACCTATTTTAGGATTTGTCAGAAGTACTTAAACTATAAACAGTTTACAAAAATCTTATTATTATTGTATGGAAGATCTTAATCTCCTGTTGCATTTGAC
>JAYVVD010000015.1:0-5885 GCA_043787295.1 Ferruginibacter sp.
CAGCTAATTTTTTTCCATCGTATCCACCTTCATCCCTTAGGATTTGTTGTAAAGCTCTCCTGCTCAATGCTGCACTTGCCATAGGGCTATCATTCAACACCGCTATGATAAAGGATTATTAGAAATAAATAGATAATTTCTGTATTAAATAATATCACAACAACAGCCTCATTTAAAATATACTTTAATTGAAAATGGATAAATACTTCATTGATTCCCTATTCATTTGATACTTATATTTGGTAATCAAATAAATTAAAACTATCAGTATGAAAAAAATTCTTTTTGCCGTAACTTTTTTACCTGTAATTGTTTTTAGCCAGTTTAATAAAAACAGTACAACATCTAAACAAAAAGAATACAGCACTGCAGGTAAAAAAATCATTGTCTATACAACTGCAGAAAATACCAATAACAGGCTAACAGTTACACACAATTTACAGTTTAAAAATGTGGGTCAGCCAAAGGAAACGCAGGTATGTGTTTTTGTTGATCCTTTAAAAACATTTCAATCTTTTTTTGGTATAGGGGGTGCGCTTACGGATGCTGCTGCAGAAACCTTTTATAAAATGCCTAAAGATAAGCAGCAGGAATTTCTGAAAGCATATTTTGATAAACAAAGTGGTATTGGTTATACGGTTGCCCGCACTAATATCAGCAGTTGCGATTTCAGCAGCGATATATACAACTATGTGCAGGAAGGTGATGCAGCATTAAAAACATTCAACATTCAGCATGATAAAAAATTTAAGATCCCTTTTATAAAAGAAGCAATGAATGCAGCAGGCGGCAAACTGAATTTATTTGCCAGCCCCTGGAGCCCGCCGGCATTTATGAAGGATAACAATGATGTGCTTCACGGAGGTAAGCTAAAAAAAGAATTCTACCAGCCGTGGGCAAATTATTATACAAAATTTATTAAGGCGTATCAAAAAGAAGGAATACCGGTTTGGGGAATTACCATCCAAAATGAACCGATGGCAACACAAAAGTGGGAGTCATGTATTTATACCGGCGAAGAAGAAAGAGATTTTTTAAAGAATTATCTGGGACCCACCATGCAAAAAGAAGGCTTAAGTGATAAAAAAATAATCGGGTGGGATCACAACAGGGATTTGCTCTACCAGCGGGCAAGTACTTTATTAAATGATCCTGAGGCTGCAAAATATTTATGGGGTATTGGGTTTCACTGGTACGAACCCTGGAGTGGCGGTGAGCCTATGTATGATAATTTGAAACTGGTTCATGAAACCTTTCCCAATAAAAATTTATTATTTACCGAGGGTTGCAAGGAAGCGTTTGATTTAGACAAAGTAAATGACTGGAAACTGGGAGAAAAGTATGGAGAAAACATGATACATGATTTTAATAATGGAATGACCGGTTTTACGGATTGGAATATTTTATTGGATGAAACCGGAGGACCTAACCATGTAGGTAATTTTTGTTTTGCACCTATACATGCCAATACAAAAACAGGAGAATTGATATATACCAACGAATATTATTACATCGGTCATTTTTCAAAATTTATTAAGCCGGGTGCTAAAAGAATTGTAAGCAGTACCAGCCGCAGCCAGTTGATTACTACTGCATTTAAAAATGAAGATGGTAAAGTGAGTGTGATTGTAATGAATGAAAGCAGTAAAAGCATTCCTTATTTATTATGGATAAACGGAAGTGCAGCGGAGGTTAACAGCTTGCCGCATTCTATTGCCACATTGGTTTTTTAAGCATTGCGCACAGGGTAGAATAAGATGAGCAATCAACACAACATTTTATGATGAGTTGGGATGTTTCGATTGGTGAGGACAGCAACCGATAAGAAAAACATTTTATGATGAGGTGGAACGTTTCGGTTGGCGGGGACAGCAACCGATAAGAAAAATTTATCTTCAATCATACCTTCCAAAATACAACCATAATTAAGCATTTGAAAGTTGATCCAAACAATTATTTCCAGCCTATTTTTTGATAGTTAGAAAATACAATGAAACTTAAACTCTTATCAATTCTTTTGTTCTGTACTGTAACAGTAAATGCAAAAATTACCCTCCCAACATTTTTTTCACACAATATGGTTCTGCAACGAAATGTACAAATTCCTGTATGGGGATGGGCAAAACCTAACGAGAAAATCCAGGTTAAGTTTCATAATCAAACCAAAAAAACTGTTGCTGACGCAAAAGGAAACTGGTTAGTGAAATTAGATGCTGAAAAAGCAGGCGGACCTTATCTGTTAAGCATTACAGGCGAAAATAAATTTGCATTAAAAAATGTTTTAGTTGGTGAAGTATGGCTGTGCTCAGGGCAATCAAATATGGAATGGCCTGTTAGAAATTCTATGCATGCACAACAGGAAATTGAATCTGCAAACTATCCAAAAATCAGGCATATAAAAATTGGAAGAGCAATCAATTCTATGCCGCAGGCTGAAATTGAAAGTGGAAAATGGGAAGTGTGCGACTCAGCAACCGTTAAAGATTTTTCAGCGGTTGCTTACTTTTTTGCTAAAAAATTATATCAGGAAATTCACGTTCCCATTGGATTGATCAATTCAAGTTGGGGCGGAACAAATATTGAAACCTGGATTAGCCGGGAAGGTTTTGAGAATAGCGATGAATTTAAAGAAATCATTGCTAAAATGCCTAAAGTTCCTATTGATTCTTTAAACAAAATAAATTATGAACAAGCAGTAAAAAAAATAGAAAAAGTTCAACAAATATCTTTTAATTCTTTTAATGAGAAAGAATTTTTAGATATCGATTTTAATGACTCAAAACTTCCAACTCTATATCAACCGAAGGTTTGGGAAGAACAAAGTCTGGATAATTTTGACGGGGTAGTTTGGATAAGAAAAACAATAGAATTAACCGAAGAAGATAGTAAACAAAAAGCCGTTTTATATCTTTCTAAAATTGATGATGAAGATATTACTTATATAAATGGCAGCCGTGTAGGTAGTATGAACATTTGGGATGCAGAAAGAAAATATTTTATCTCACCGGGTATTTTACATAAAGGAAAAAATGTAATTGCTGTAAAAATTATTGATACAGGTGGTGCCGGCGGAATGTGGGGAAATCCTGAAAATGTAAAATTAGTTTTAGGAAGTAAAATTCTTTCTTTAAGCGGAGACTGGAAATTTCAGGTAGAAAAAATAAAATCAGGCACGAACGAAAATGCCTATCCATCTTTATGCTATAATGCAATGATTGCTCCTTTAATTCCTTATGCTATAAAAGGTGTTTTATGGTATCAGGGCGAAAGCAATGTAGACCGGGCATTTCAATACAGAAAAGCCTTTCCTTTATTAATACAGGATTGGAGAAAAAAATGGCATAATGAATTTCCTTTTTATTTTGTGCAATTAGCCACTTATGAAACCCCAGGCAACAGCAATGTTGGCTCGCCCTGGGCAGAATTGCGTGAAGCGCAAACCCTAACGTTGCAATTTCCAAAAACAGGAATGGTTGTAACGACTGATGTAGGAAATCCAAAAGATCTTCATCCCATAAATAAACAACCTGTTGGGAAGCGTTTGGCTGCTTTGGCATTGAATAACGATTATAAAAAACCAATGATTTGCAACAGTCCAATGTATAAATCAATGGAATTAAAAAACAATCACGTAATTGTTACTTTTAATAATACAAATACAAATTTTGTAGCAAAAGAAGAAATAAAGGGCTTTGAAATTGCAGGAAATGACCAAATTTTTTATCCTGCTACTGCAAAAATTATTTATGAATCCAAAACAATTGCAAGAGATAATAAAATAAAGTTAGAAAGTGTAAAAGTTCCAAATCCTGCGGCAGTTCGTTTCGGATGGAAAGGCAATGCTTCGGAATGTAATTTATTTAATGAAGAGGGTTTTCCTGTTGTACCTTTCAGAACTGATGACTGGAAACCAATAACGTTTGAAAAAAAATATCACATTTCGGAATGAATCTATTTTCAGAAGTAGCAGGTAAAAACATAGAAGAACTTTATTTACAAATATTATTATACTGGTAGTTATTAGTACTCTTCTTATTGGCGTTTTGCAAAGCGTATTCAACAAATATAAAATACAATGTGCTTATTTGGGGTGGTTTTCAACCTGCCCATGATACAGTTACAATTATTGAAAATACTTTTATAATTGGAATGAGTGTTATTTCAATTATAATAATATTGTTGTAATACCATCTAATTTATTTGTCTGAGATCTCTATCCAAACTGGTACATGATCGCTGGTCTTCTCCCACCCTCTTACCTGGTGGTTTGTACCCGTTGCTTTCAATCTCTTTTCCAGTTGTGGACTTAACAAAAAATGATCGATACGCAGACCGGCGTTCCTCCCATATGCGTTTCGGAAATAATCAAAAAAAGTATAAATTATTTCATCCGGGTAAAGCTTTCGTATAGCATCAGTCCATCCCTGGTCAACAAGTTTTTTAAATGCTTTGCGCACTTCAGGGCGAAAGAGCGCATCATCCTTCCAACGCTCTGGTTTATATACATCAAGTTCTGTAGGCATTACGTTAAAATCACCGGTTATGAGTACAGGCTTTTCTGCCTTTATTAATTTGGCAGAGTATGTAATTAAACGGTTAAACCAGGCAAGTTTATAATCGAACTTTGGACCCGGTGCAGGATTGCCATTAGGCAGGTAAAGGCAACCGATAGTGATGCCTTTTATATTTGCTTCTATGTATCGGCTCTGCAAATCTTCGGGGTCACCCGGCAAGGCACGGCGTGTTTCTTCCGGCTTGCCAAAGCGTGATAATATCGCAACTCCGTTCCAGCTTTTTTGTCCATGCCAAATGGAATGGTAGCCTGCATCAAGTATTGCAGCTTCGGGGAATTTTTCGTCAGGCGCTTTGAGTTCCTGCAGGCAAACAACATCCGGCTTAGTTTCTGCCAGCCAACGCAATAAAACAGGGAGCCTGCCATTAACACCATTTACATTATAAGTTGCAATTATCATGATAGTTTAATTGATTTACTTCGTAGCAACGTCTCATTTATCATCACCAGCATCACAAACCAAGGAGCAAAAGTTGTTACAAATTCTGAAGTTTTTTGTACACTTTTCTTCCTTCCCGTACAATTATTTCAACCACTTCTTGAATATCTTTTTTTGATGTTCTGAAATTTACAATGCAGGCTCTTAAACAATATTTATCTTGAATAACTGCGTTAGATAAAAATACTTCTCCCTGTTGTTGTAATTCATTCAATAATTTTTCATTCAAGGTATTTAAATACGTTTCATCTGTTTTTTCAGAATGAATATAATTTAAAGGAACATAGCGGAATGTAGTGATGCTTAAATTTTGTGTTACTGCTTCAAATTCTAAATGCTTTTGTGCTTCTTCAAATAACAGTTCGGCCAGTTCAATGTCATCATTTATCATTGTCACATACCCATTCTTTCCTGCCTGCTGCAAAGCCATCCACACTTTTAATGCCCGAAAACCCCTGGAATTCTGGAAGCCATATTCATAATAATTAAGTGTGGGCTCGTCAGCGCTATTATCAAAATTATAATAAGCTGCATGGGTACTGTAAGTGTCAATAAGATGTTGCCGGTTTTTTACCAAAATGCAACCTGCTTCAAGCGGCGCATATAACCATTTGTGTGGATCAAGGGCAATTGAATCTGCTTGCTGAATGCCCTCAAATAACTTTTTGTATTTTGGAATAGCTGCAGCAGGAATTCCATAAGCTCCATCGATATGAAACCATAAATCATGTGCTTTACAAATTGCTGCTATTTCAGTAAGATTATCTACTGCACCTGTGCTCACATCTCCCGCATTTCCAATTACCAGAAATGGCTTTTTTTTGTTCTTTATATCATCTTTGATTGTTTCTAATAAAATTGCAGTGTTCATTT
>JAYVVD010000016.1:0-2292 GCA_043787295.1 Ferruginibacter sp.
TAAGGAAAACCCATTAACCCTGCAACACTACTCATTGCTACAAAATGCCCATTGCCCTGTTTTTTAAAATATGGCAAAAGTCTTTGTGTGATCAGGACCGGGGCAAAAAAATTAATTTCCATTAATGATCTATAAACACTTGTATCAGTTTCAAACGCAAGTGACCGTTGTGTAACCCCCGCATTTAAAAAAACGAAATCAATTGTATCAAATTGTTCGATGGTTGTTGCTACCGATTTTTCCGCTTCTTCTTCTTTAGAAAGATTCGCCACCACAATTTTGCAAAAAGAGGTTTGCTGCAAACATAATTGCTGCACGGTTTCGAGGGCTTCTTTGTTTCTTGCAGTGAGAATAAGTTTTGCTTTTTGGGCAGACAATTGCAACGCAAGTTCTTTACCAATTCCTGAAGATGCCCCGGTTATCCAGACTACTTTATCTTTAAAATGCATTCTTACGGTAGTTTAGCATTCGTTTGTATGTCTCAAGCATTTCTTCCTGCGACTTTCCGTTTTTGTACATCCGTACAATTTTCAAGTTTGCTTTTTGCACTTTCAACCAACTGTTGTCATCATATTTTCTGGCAGAAAAAACAGTTGCCTTGTTAAACAATTTAAATTTTCCCTGCTTTCTAATTCTTGCCAGAAAATCATAATCTTCCATTATCAGCATTTCATTTTTGTATGGGCCAACTTTTTCAAACAATACTCTGGTAACAAAAATTGTCTGGTCTCCTCCCCTGCAAAAAAGCACGTTTAGTCTGGTAAAAAATGAATTTATTTTTAGCAGAAAATTGTTGCTGTCAAATTTTGAACGGTAACAACCGCAATTGAATCCTTTGTTAACAGCATTTTCTATATCTGTAAAATAGCTCAGTGGCGGCCTGCTGTCGGCATGTATAAAATAAAGTATATCACCTGTTGCAAAGTCAATACCATGGTTCATTTGCCCTGCTCTACCTTTAATGGATGAAACTATTGCTATGGCTCCGTTTTGCTTTGCAAGTTCAATCGTATTATCTGTACTTCCGCCATCAGCAACAATAATTTCAATGTTTTTTTTTTGCTCAATACGAAGTAAATAAGAAATTATTTTTTCTATATTTTCTGCTTCATTGTAAGTAGGTATGATGATACTTATTTTCATAAATTAATTAACGCAAAATATAATTATTCACTATTTATTTTTATCAAAAAAATATTCATTCAGTTTTACATACAAGAAAAAGCCTCCACTTTAAAGGGGAGGCTCAAAAATAAAAATAAAATTATTAATCAAAGGAGCCATCATTTAGAAATACTTTCGTCATTTCAAAGAAATGGTTTTGAAATATATGTAATGGTAAAGGTTCTACAAAATGCCTTTGCTCATCTCTGTACCAAATCTCCATTCTGCTAAAATCTCCTTCCTTTGGTATAAGCATGCGGAAAGCACCTTTTGAATATTTAATAGTTCCGTCCTCCTTTACTTCTTTGCGAAATTTAAAATTCATTAGTTCTTTTTCATTTAACTCAATTGGGGTCAACTGATCCGTTTCAAACCAAAAACTCTGTGCACCTGTATTAATGCATACCTGTTTTTCACTGTTGTTAAGGTCTTCAATTTCTCCTCTCCTTATATCTCCATCAGCATTTGTTATTACGCTTCCGCCAATTTTAAGTTCGCTGTATTTTATCATAATTAAGTTGATTTTGCAAAAACAAATTAATGAAAAAATAATTAGTAGCGGATATTTTATACAGCTCAAATGATATGTACTCAAGAATATTTTTCCTATATTGAGTTCAAATTATATGAAAAGCAGCTTAAATAATATTTTAATTTACCACACATTGACAGTTACTGCCACGGGCTTGGGCAATTCAACGTTTATTACTACGACCCTTTAAGGGTTATCTTCTACATAAAACTGAGGGGCGTTTGCTTTTATACAAAAGCATTACTATTTTATTAAAATATACAATCTTATTATATGCAAGTATTAAAATTTGGCGGCAGCTCTGTGGCAAATGCAGAAAACATAAGCAGGGTTATCGATATTATTAAATATAATGGAAACAGAAAAGCGGTTGTTGTATCAGCACTTGGCGGTGTAACAGATTTGTTGTTAAGCTGTGCTTCCATGGCTGAACTTGGGAATGAAAATTACAAAACCGGACTAAGCGAAATGGAAGGCCGCCACATGGAAACTGTAAAAAAGCTCATCCCCATACAACAACAGAGCAGCATACTTAGCCTTGTAAAAAAAGCCTGTAATGAAATAGAAGATATTTGCAATGGTATATTTTTATTGAC
>JAYVVD010000017.1:0-5421 GCA_043787295.1 Ferruginibacter sp.
TATTTGCTTTAAATATTACATTGTCTGAAACGCAAAAATTTGTTTGATAAAAAAAGGCTTCGATTCTTAAAACATAAGTTCGTTTTAAAATAAGTTTTGCAAACTAAAATTATTTACTACATTTGAGGAGTATATGACAATAGTAAAAACATACAACGCATTCTATTATTATTTCTATTTTACGAATAGAACGGGATGCGTTATGTTGAATTAATAGAATAACATTAAATCAAAACATAAAAAGTCCCGGCTAATAAGTCGGGATTTTTTTTATTTATTATGGCAGAAAAAGTTTCTATACAAGGTTACGAAGGCAGTTTTCATCAAACAGCAGCGCAACAATTCTTTGGCAAAAAAGTAGCAGTAATACCCTGTGCCACATTTAGAGAAGTAATCAAAATAGCAGCCAGTAAAAAAGAAAGCGATGGCGGTGTAATGGCTATAGAAAACTCAATTGCCGGAAGTATTTTACCTAATTACACGCTGTTGCAAAACAGCCAGCTTGTTGTTGCAGGCGAAGTGTACCTCAGCATTAAACAGAATTTACTGGTAAACCCCGGCGTAAAACTCGAAGACATAAAAGAAGTGCACAGCCACCAAATGGCCTTGTTACAATGCATGGAATATTTGGAAAAATACAATTGGAAATTGATAGAAACGGAGGATACAGCATTGAGTGCAAAACATATTCACCAGCACAAAAACAAACACGCCGCTGCTATAGCAAGCAAGCTGGCGGCAGAATTATACAGTTTAGATATTTTAGCGCCGGGCATTCAAACAATGAAAAATAATTACACCCGTTTCTTAATAATTCAACGAACAGGCACTTTTAATGAGATAGAAAATGCAAACAAAGCATCTGTAAATTTTACTACAGATCACTCAAAAGGCAGTCTGGCAAAAGTGTTGACGGTTATTGCTGCTGCGGACATTAACCTGAGCAAGCTGCAAAGTTTCCCTATACCCGGTAGTAATTTTAATTATTCTTTTCATGCAGATATGGAATTTGATTATTTAAAAGATTTTAATGAAACGATAGAAAAAATGAAAGGGCTAACAAAGTCTTTAAAGGTTTATGGGGTTTACAGGAATGGGAAAAGCCCCTCCTAAACTCCTTGATGGGAGGGGAAAAACAGCCACCCTATTTGCTTCGGAGGTGGAAGAAAAGGAGTGAATGAGTTGGAAGATTAATAGGAATTGGAAAAGACATTTTATTAAAAAAATAAAAAATGAACATTAAAACTGCGGACAGATTAGCAGGTGTAAGTGAATATTATTTTTCTCAAAAACTTAGGGAGATTGATTCATTAAATCAGCAAGGAAAAAACATCATCAACCTAGGCATTGGCAGTCCTGATCTGCCTCCGCACGAAGTAGTTATAAAAACTTTGCAGGAAGAAGCCGCAAAAGAAAACACACATGCTTATCAGTCTTATAAGGGTTCTCCCATACTCCGCAATGCAGCAGCAGCATGGTATAAACAGTGGTATGGAGTAGATGTAGATGCGGCTACAGAAATACTTCCGCTAATTGGAAGTAAAGAAGGTATCATGCACATTTGTATGACATATTTAAATGAAGGTGATAAAGCGCTGATACCTAATCCGGGATATCCAACATACAAAACAGCAGTTACTTTAGCTGGAGGAAATTGTATAAATTATGATTTAACGGAAGCGCATAATTGGCTCCCTGATTTTGAAGAACTTGAACAAAAAGATTTATCAAAAGTAAAATTGTGGTTTGTAAATTATCCGCACATGCCAACGGGTAAACTTCCAACAAAAGATATTTTTGAAAAAATAATTGCATTTGCAAAAACGCATAATATTTTGGTAGTGCACGATAATCCTTACAGTTTTATTTTAAATGAATCGCCCATGAGCATACTTGCAGTTGAGGGCGCAATGGATGTGGCGGTTGAATTAAATTCTCTCAGCAAAAGCCAGAATATGGCTGGATGGAGAGTGGGAATATTATGTGGCGCAAAAGAAAGAATAGAAGAAGTACTTCGTTTTAAAAGCAATATGGACAGCGGTATGTTTTTGCCCGTGCAATTGGCTGCAGCAAAGGCTTTAAGTCAGGGCAAAGACTGGTACGATAGCATAAATAAAATTTATAGCCAGCGAAAAGAAAAGGCATTGGAACTACTTAATCTTTTAAATTGTACATACGATGAAGAGCAGGCAGGAATGTTTGTGTGGGCTAAAGTTCCGTCAACATATAATGATAGTTTTGCTTTGAGCAATGAGGTATTATACAATGCAAATGTTTTTATAACCCCCGGTGGCATATTTGGCAGCAATGGAAACAATTACGTACGCATAGGTTTGTGTGCGCCCATCCAAAAATTTGAAGAAGCCATTGCAAGAATTAAAAACAGCAGACAATGATAATTGAAAATGTTACCATAATTGGCGTTGGTTTAATTGGAGGATCATTTGCTCTTGCATTGAAAGAACAACATCTTGCCAAAAATATTATCGGTGTAGATGCGAGTGAAAAAAATATAGAAAAAGCACTTTCACTGGGTTTAATTGATGAGGCGCTATCGCTTGAAGATGCAGTGAAAAAAAGTGCTTTAATTTTTTTAGCCATACCTGTGGATGCTACTGTTACTGTAGTAAAAAAATTGATGGAATTAGTAACGCCAAATCACATTATTGCTGATGCAGGTTCTACCAAACTTGCTTTGTGTGATGTGCTTAAAGACTACCCGTTAAGAGGGCGATTTGTAGCAACGCATCCTATGTGGGGAACAGAACACAGCGGACCTGATGCTGCTGTTAGCGACGCATTTGCCGGAAAAGCCTGTGTAATTTGCGACAGAGAAAATTCTGCAACGGATGCATTGGAAACAATGGAATTTATTTATAAAAAAATAGGAATGCACCTTGTCTATATGGATGCACAGGCGCATGATTTACATGCAGCCTACATAAGTCACATATCGCACATAACAAGTTTTGCACTGGCAAATACGGTGCTGGAAAAGGAACGGGAAGACGATGCTATTTTTGAACTGGCAAGTGGCGGTTTTGAAAGTACGGTAAGACTTGCAAAAAGCAATGCTGCTATGTGGGTGCCTATTTTTAAACAGAACAGAGACAATGTTTTGGATGTCTTAAATGAACACATTATACAGTTAAAAAAATTTAAAAGTTGTCTGGAAAAAGAAAACTATAATTACCTGCAGGAATTAATTGAAGATGCAAATAAAATTAAAAGGATAATAAAATAAGCCGAGAGGAGAAACGCTAAGAGGTTAAAAGAGAAAATGAGAATAAAGTTGGAATATTATTCTTTTAAGCCCTTTATCTCTTTCAACCTCTTTGCAAAAAAAGTAAAATATTATGAAAGAAAAAGTACAGGAACTGTGGGCTAAAAGACCTTTAATAATTTCAGGGCCATGCAGTGCAGAAACCGAAGAACAGATGATTGAAACAGCAACCCAACTGGCTGCAACCGGTAAAATTGATATGCTGCGTGCAGGCATTTGGAAACCACGAACACGCCCTGGTATGTTTGAAGGTGTGGGCGTAAAAGGTTTGCCATGGCTTGCGCAGGCAAAAAAAATTACAGGGTTACCAACAACTGTAGAAGTTGCTACAGCAAAGCAGGTGGAAGATGCGCTTAGTTTTGATGTTGATGTTTTGTGGATTGGTGCAAGAACAACTGTGAACCCATTTAGTGTACAGGAAGTTGCTGATGCATTAAGAGGTGTTGATATTCCGGTACTGATAAAAAACCCAATTAATCCTGATATTGAATTGTGGATGGGCGCTGTGGAGCGCATTGAAAAAGCAGGCATAAAACAGGTTGGCTTAATACACCGTGGCTTTAGTTCTTATGGCAATACCGAATACAGAAATGCACCTATGTGGCACCTTGCTATTGAAATGAAAAGACGTAACCCCGGCATGTTGTTAATCTGCGATCCGTCTCACATAAGTGGTAGAAGAGATATCCTGCAAGCCGTATCTCAACAAGCCATCAATTTAGATTATGATGGGTTAATGATTGAAAGTCATATAGATCCTGATACAGCATGGAGCGATGCAAAACAACAAATAACCCCTGCTGTTCTTGCCGAATTACTGGATGCTATTGAGTGGAGAAAAGAAGATATTAATTCCCCTGAATTTCATGCGGCATTAGAAAAACTTCGCCAGCAGATAAATCATTTGGATGATGAATTAATGCAAATCATTAGCCAGCGCATGAAAGTTGCAGAGCAGATTGGTCAATACAAAAAAGAAAACAACATCACTATTTTACAGACCAACAGATGGAATGAAATTTTAGAAAGAGCTTATAAAAAAGGGGAATCACTAAAACTTAGCAGAGAATTTATGACCAAATATTATGATGCTGTGCACATGGAAAGCATTACACATCAAAATAAAATAATGGAGGGAAATGGCTAAAATTTAATGCGTTAGAAGAAAGGTTTTCTATAAATTATCTTTTATGGACTTGTTAAGAAAATAGGAGTTCATAAAGCATATTATTTTGCATCAATAATTCTCATAATCTAGCCCTTCAACCGTTTCTCCTTCTAATAACAAATGGGTTTTAAAACCTAATTGGGTTGCAGTTTCAATATTGTTTTCAAGATCATCTATAAACAATGTTTCCTGCGGATCAATTAATGCATCTTTTGTTATAAACTCAAAAACATTAGCGTTTGGTTTTCTCAAATTTATTTTATGTGAGTAATATGCCTTTGTAAACAGGTCGTCAATACTCTCTTTTCCATTTTCTTGTTCAAGCAAATTATTTACAGCGGCAAGATGAATTTCGTTTGTATTACTCAGCAAATAAAGGTTGTATTTTTTAGCAAGGATTTTTAAGAATGCAAGGCTCTCCATTCTCCAATGTAATAGCATGCCGTTCCATGCAGTTGTAATTTGTTGTTGCGTTACTGTTTCGGGGTGATATGCTATCAACTTTTTATAAAATTCTTCGGTAGATATTTTACCTGTCTCCAGTTTTTCGAAAAGTGCATCTGCAGTAAACTGAGAATACATTTGTGAAAAATTCCCGTAACCCAATGCCTTAAACGCATCTTCGGTTTTTTTGTATTCAATACTAAACAGCACATTACCCATATCAAACAAAATATTCTTAAGCGGTTTTTTCATGCGGCAAAAGTATTTAAAAAACAATAGCTGCAAGTGCAATAATTTAAACGTTGCACTTGCAGCTGAATAATGGTTTTGTGAAATTATAATAATTTAAAACCTACTTCTTTTACATCTTTACTATTTCCTCCAATAAACAATTTAAAATCTCCTGACTCTGCCACAAATTTTAAAGAGGCATTGTAAAACTTTAAATCTTCTGCAGAAATATTAAAGCTTATTTCTTTTGATTCTCCCGCTTTTAAAAATATTTTTTGAAAGCCTTTTAATTCTT
>JAYVVD010000018.1:0-3825 GCA_043787295.1 Ferruginibacter sp.
GATTTTAATTTGGCGGGAGAAGGTATAGTTTATTTACCCTCTGATATAAAGCCCACTGGTTTTAAAGCTTCGGTTGCTTTTCTTGCAAAAAAAATAATGAAGCCAGTTGGGATGGCTACTGAATTTTGCAGCAGTTTACAATTTAAATATGCACAACTTCTTAACAGAAACGTTGAGTTAGTAACCAATACTTCTTTAATTGGATTTATAGATGATTGGTGGGGTACAAGATATAGATATGGCGGCACTACTAAAAAAGGTATCGATTGCAGCAGTTTCACAGGATTATTAATGGGTTCAGTTTTTGGATTTGCTTTACCCCGAACCGCACGGCAACAATATGCGCTTTGTTCTAAATTAAAAAAAGACGATATGTTGGAAGGAGATCTTGTATTTTTTAATACAAGAGGTGGTGTTAGTCATGTAGGCGTGTACTTGGGAGATGGATATTTTGTACACTCTTGCAGTAGTTCAGGTGTTAGAATCAACAATTTAGACGAAAGTTATTATTCAAGAAAATTTATTGGCGGTGGCAGGATTGAAAGTGATCAATTTGCAATGTTGAATTAATAAAGAGATTATACTAAAATTTACCCCGGCATTTTATCGGGGTTTATTTTTTTCTTTATTTTTTATAATATTATTTTATTAGATTTCTTTTTAATAATGTTATAGGCAAAGTTTAATTTAAAATTTCAGGTTTTTGTAAAATTATAGTTTTGTAAAATAAAATCACTGCCATATGTAAAGCTGCAGTTTTGTTGAAGTTGTAAATGGAAGCCCTTAAAGTTTTAAAATATTATTTAACTAATACTACTGATTCATTTTTTGTGAACACATAAAAACTTTTATTTACCGTAAATGTTTTTCCGTCATACCATTTTCCCGCTTTAAATTTTTTCCATTTGGAAGAAGGTATAATCCATTGTTCAGAACTATTAGTTTTACCTAAAGAAACTTTTATAGGAAGCATAAGATTTGATACATTATCCATCCACCGGTATTCTATTCTTTTTCCTTTTATTTTATATTGTAGTAAAGGTATTTTTGTCGTTCGAAGATATTGGTCAAATATTCCTTTCAGATTAAGGTTTAAAAATAAACTGATGTAATTTTCAACCTCAGTTGTTGTAACTGTTTTATGATAAAAAGTCTTATTAAGAGCCAGCAATAAATCCCTAAATTTTTTATCATCTTTTGTAAGCTGTCTAATAAGGTGAATCATGTTTGCTCCCTTGTAATACATATCTCCACTACCTTCTTTGTTAACACCATAAGGTCCAATTATTGGAGCATCATTTGCAATATTTTTTCTTATTCCTTCCACATAGGTTTCCCCCGCTTTTTTACCCCAGTAGTATTCAGTAAAAAGCGTTTCGCTGTAGTTTGTAAAACCCTCGTGCACCCACATATCTGCAATATCTTTTGTGCAAATACTGTTGGCAAACCATTCATGTCCACTTTCATGCACAATAATAAAATCCCATTTTAAACCTTCTCCTGTGCCTGATAAATCTCTGCCTGCATAACCCATTTTAAAACCATTGCCATACGCAATTGCACTCTGGTGCTCCATACCCAAATGTGGAGCTTCAATTAGCTGGTAACCATCTTCATAAAAAGGATAAGGACCAAACCAATATTCAAATGCCTTCATCATTTTAGGTGCATCTGTAAATTGTTTTTTGGCTTTTTCAAGGTTGTAATCTATTACCCAATAATTCATATCGAGGTTGCCGTTGAGGCCAGTAAATTTTTCTGAAAAATTTACATATTTGCCTATATATGGTATAATGCAATAATTATTTATCGGATTTTTTACATTGTAAGTGTAAAGCATTTTGCTGTTACCCATCTGTGTTTTTTCAATAAGTCTGCCGTTGCCAATAGCAACTAAACTATCAGGTACAATCATACGGAGCGTGGCGCCGCTATCAGGTTTATCGCTCTGTATATCTTTACAGGGATACCAAATACTTGCACCGAGTCCCTGGCATGCAACTGTCATCCATGGGTTGTTATTTTTATCTTTTTTCCAAATCCAGCCACCATCCCAGGGTGGGCGTATAGCTTCTTTCGGCTTACCATGAAAATAAAATGTAAGAGAACGAACTCCAGCTTGTATTTTGTACATGGCTGTTGAATCTCTATATTCCAGCCAATAAACATTTCCTTCTCTTCTGAATTTATAAGAAATGCCTTTATCTGTTACACTATCCAACATCATTGGTTCCTGTAAATCTATCTGCATAATGTTTGCGCCTTTATCAAAAAAAACCATGGTGCTTTTACCGGTAATAGTTTTGGTATTGTAATCCGGTTCCACGGTAATATCGTAATGCAACACATCCCACTGTTGCCTAAAAATACCGTTACTGCCACGCAATGTATCTGTATGGGTAAATATATTTTTGTTTTCGCCTAATTGAGAAAAGGATTTTATACAAAACGAACAAAATATAATAAATATAAAAACCTTTTTTATTACAGGGAACATGCTATTTATTTTAATAATCTAAATTATGATGTTTAAAGCAACTGAAAGTATAAATTTGTTTTAATGGTACACTGCAAACATGTAATGAATTCTTATAACAAAGAAAAAATATTTTCTTATAGTTGTTATATTCTTTTTTTTATTGTTTTTTTTCTATCATGTAAAGATCATGCACATGCTGATAAAAAAATATTCAGGTACAACGAAACGAGTGGTATTGCATCTCTTGATCCGGCTTTTGCAAAAAATCAATCTATCATGTGGGCAATACATCAGCTATATAATACTTTAATAGAGGTTGACAGTAACATGCAGTTAAAACCTTTAATTGCTTCCTCCTGGCAATTTAGTGACAGCAATAAAACGCTCACTTTTCAGCTTCGCAATGATGTTTATTTTCAGGATGATGAATGTTTTACAAACAATAAAGGACGCAAACTTATAGCTGCAGATGTGGCGTTTAGTTTTAACAGAATTAAAGATAAAAATACCGCCAGTCCGGGCGCATGGATTTTTAATAACAGGGTTGCAGAAAACAATGCTTTTACTCCTATTAATGATTCCACTTTTCAAATAAATCTTCAGGCAGCTTTTCAACCAATTTTAGGTATTTTAAGCATGCAATATTGCTCCATTATTCCACACGAAGCTGTGGAAAAATATGGGAATGATTTTAGGCGGCACCCTGTTGGCACAGGACCATTTGCTTTTGTTGCCTGGGAAGAAGGGCAGGCACTTATTTTAAAGAAGAACGTTCATTATTTTGAGAAAGATGGCGACGGAGTATCCTTACCATACTTAAATGGAATTAAAATAAATTTTTATGACAGTAAAGCAACAGAATTTTTAGAATTTCGGCAGGGGAGACTTGATTTTATAAATGATATTGATCCGTCTTTTAAAGATGAAATACTTTCTAAGACGGGTAACTTAAAGCCGGAATGGAAGGAGAAAATCGATCTCCAAAAACACCCTTATTTAAATATAGAATTTTTTGGAATACTTACAGATACAAGCAATCTTATTGTAAAAAATTCACCATTAAGACTTTTGCAAATAAGGCAGGCCATTAATTATGGGATTGACAGGAGGAAGATGATGTTGTATGTTAGGAACTCTATTGGCACGGCTGCAGAAAGCGGTTTCGTACCTCAGGGATTGCCATCATTCAATAGAGAAAATGTGAAGGGTTATTCTTACGATCCAACGAAAGCAAGACAGTTATTAGCAGATGCCGGTTTTGCAAATGGCGTAAACTTACCCGAAATAAAATTACTTACCATTCCCATTTATGCAAACCTCGCAAGTTATGTGGCAAACGAATTAAA
>JAYVVD010000019.1:0-3678 GCA_043787295.1 Ferruginibacter sp.
AATTTCTCCACCTTAAAGCTTTGTTGTTACTAACATCTTCGGCTTTGCCTAGAAAAATATTTTTCCGTATCCTAACAATGTTCTTCGTAAATAACCAAATCGAAAAAGCGAGCAGTGTAAAAAATATTATTTGAGGAAGGTAATGCATATAATAGTTTATGTGCAGTAAAGTTAAAACAAATACTTTTTACTGTTGTGCGTTAAATATATAACCATAAGATTTTTCTCTTATTAACAATAGTATTTTGTATTTTCATCAAATAAAAATTACATTTCTTATGATATTAAATGCTTCATCTGCTGATAAAAAGCTTCGCCGAATGGGGCTTGAAATTGCCGAACGCAACGAAGGTGTAGATGAGATTATAATTGTTGGCATAAAGGAAAATGGAATTTTTATAGCAAAAAAGATAGAAGAATATTTGCAACCTTTTTTTTCGGGGAAACTAAAAACAGTTGCATTAACAATCAATAAAAAAAACCCGAACGAGGTTATGTTAAGTGAAGAAGTGTCATTGAAAAATAAATTAATTTTATTGGTTGATGATGTAGCAAACAGTGGAAAAACAATGTTGTATTCTTTAAGACCACTTCTTTTAAAGTTTCCCAGCCAAATACAAACGCTTGCTCTTGTTGAAAGAACCCATAAAACTTTTCCAATAGCATTAAATTATGTTGGTCTGTCGGTATCTACAACCCAACAGGAAACTATTGCAGTAACTGTATCAGCCGGGGAAATTTCAGGGGTACACTTAATAAGTGTTTAAATATGAAAGTATAACAATTTTACAAAATTATTACAATATAATAGCCCATTTTGGGGAAAAGTGTCCGCAGATTTTGATTATTTTATTTAATTTTAATTATGGATACAATTCTACCTCATGGTTTATCTGTTTATTTGGCTGATGATGATGCAGATGACAGATTTCTTTTTGAAGAAGCTTTAAAGGAAGTTAGAAAGAATGTAAAAATTACCATGCTCAATAATGGTGAGCAATTGATGAAATGCCTTGATCAAAAAAAAACGAATTATCCCAATCTGATTTTTTTAGATTTAAATATGCCCTTAAAGAATGGGATTGAATGTTTGGATGAAATAAAAAAAGATAATAATCTAAAAGATATTCCAGTAATCATTTTTTCCACTTCTAATCAAAAAGAAACCATTAACCAGGTTTACATAAAAGGTGCAACCTATTATATGTGTAAACCTGATAATTATGGAAAATTGAAACTTTTGCTTGATAAAGTATTTTCATTAGATGTAACTTCTTCTCAACACCAACCTAAAAGAGACGATTTTATTATAAGTGTATAAACTTTTCTACATTTTTATTTTATGGCAAAAAATTTGACATATTAATATAAAAATTTTATGCAAAAGGATGAAATTAAAAATGAAAATGACAATTTTCAAAAGATGCATCAAATTTTTAAAGATGAAATTACCCATGCAAAAATTATAAAACATTTAGCTGAAGAGCGAGATGAAATTACTGCACAGGATATCTCAAATATAAAAACCGAAATGTCTCCTGCTACTCAGGAAGATTTTGATAAAGCAGCGAGGAGAGAAAAATTTTTAAAAAACTGAGATAGAAAATATTAAAAATGCAGAAAATTAAATTTTATTCCTTTCTTTGAATATTCCAGTGAAGGAGTAGGGAACTTAAAAATATTTAAAATATTGAGAGCGAGCCTTACTCCTTTCTTTTTTGTTTTTATTTTAGATAGATCAATATCCGGTGCCAGATACCATTGTCTGTATCTTTCTACGTCGGTCCTCGAAAAGTTTATATTACCAAGTTTATCTCTGTCAAAATTATTTCTTGCGCCAAATAATCCTTCAGCGCCTGTTCCAACGGACAACTGCAGCCAATCAGGTATTTTACTATTTGGGAAAAAGGGTTTGAGTGTTGTACTTAACCAGTAGGTCTGACCATTGTAGTCTTTTAAAAAACGTTCAGGTTCACTTCCACCAAAAATATTATTACTTCTTTCATTTAAAGATTCATCAGCATATCTTTTTTTGTGAAAAGAAAATTTAAATTGTATTCGCTGTTCATCCCATGCAAATTCTTGAGCAACAAGTAAACTACTGCCCGCAACATTTGCAGTAAAGTCTCCCCAGCTCGATCCCCATTCAGAACTAAAGCCATCAAGCGTTTCAATTACAGTTTGATAAGCTGCCCCACTAAAACCACCAATTAAAATTCTTTTTTTTCTTGACATGCCGGTCCATCGCCAAAGTTCCATACTTGCCTTACTTTCTGCGTATGCACTGTAAGCATGCCCTATTTTATCAATTTGTAACCATTCTGCATTATCATTAAAAAAATGAAATTTGCTTTGAGGATAATTCTTATACCAGGCTGCATACAAACCAACCATTCCTACACTATATAATGTAACATTGGAGATAGCAACTGCTTCAACTCTCTTTCTATTAAAAGGGTAGTAATTTGTTTGTTGTGTGTTTCTTTTGGAAAAAAAATCTTTTTTGTAAGCAAATAGTGCTGAATCTTTAATAACGGATACTGGTAGTTGAAGAGGATTCTGTGAAAAACATTTACAGCTACAAAATACCAATGATAACAGTAAAAAATTATGTTTAAAAAAATAAAGATATTTCACGAATAGATCAATAATTATAAAATGAATAGCTTAAAACAAAATTAGCAGTTATAAAATAGTCAATTACGAATATTATATTTGTAAAGATGTTAAAACCTACTTTATGGAAAAAATTATAGAGCAAAATGTACAGAAATGGCTTACCGGGAATTACGATGAAGTAACAAAAAAGGGAATTACAGAATTACAAAAAAATGATCCCGATGGCCTGGCAGATGCATTCTACCAAAATCTCGAATTTGGTACGGGTGGCCTTCGTGGTATAATGGGAATCGGTACAAACAGAATAAATAAGTACACTATAGGAATGGCTACGCAAGGGTATGCCAACTATTTAAAAAAATGCTTTGGGGATGATGTAAGTGTGGCCGTTGCACATGATTGCAGAAACAACAGCAGAACTTTTGCTGAAATAACTGCAAATGTATTTGCCGCCAATGGCATAAAAGTATATTTGTTTGAAAGTTTACGACCCACACCAGAATTGAGTTTTGCCATACGCCACTATCAATGCAAGGGTGGGGTTGTTTGCACGGCAAGTCATAACCCTAAAGAATACAATGGTTACAAAGCATATTGGGATGATGGTGCGCAAATGGTGACGCCGCATGATGAAAATGTAATAAAGGAAGTAGAAAAAATTGCAAGTGTAGATGATGTTAAATGGAGTGGAGAACAACAAAATATTATCAGCATTGGCAAGGAAACAGACAAGTTATACCTGGAAATGGTAAAAGGTTTAAGTATTTATCCTGATATATGTGCAAAACAACATGATCTTAAAATTGTTTACACACCTATTCACGGTACAGGTATCATGCTTGTGCCCGATGTTTTAAAATTATATGGGTTTACAAATGTGCATATAGTAAAGAAGCAGGCTACGCCGGATGGTAATTTTCCCACAGTTGCTTACCCTAACCCTGAAGAAAAAGAAACGATGAGTATGGGGCTTGCACAAGCAAAAGAATTGGAAGCTGATATTTTATTGGGTACAGATCCGGACTCAGATAGGGTAGGGATTGGCGTAAAAAACGACAA
>JAYVVD010000020.1:0-2894 GCA_043787295.1 Ferruginibacter sp.
ATCTGCAGGTATAAAACTGCTTTTTAACCTTGTAACGCCATAGAGTTCTGTAAACTTTCTGTTGTCATCATTAGGTACATAAGCCATCATTTCCTGCTCCGCCTGCTCGCCCAGGTTTTTGGTATCTACCAAAAATAAAATGCGTTTTGCTTTTGCATATTTGAGCAGCCGGTATATGAAGGTAATGGCGGTAAAAGTTTTACCCGAGCCAGTTGCCATTTGTATCAATGCTTTTGGCTTGTTGTCTTTAAACGATTGCTCGAGATTATTAATGGCTATGATCTGGCAATCTCTAAGCCCTGAGGTTGGTAAAGCCGGAATATCCTGCAATCTTGTTCTTAACGATTTGTCCTGTTTGCTATATTCCAAAAATGTTTCGGGGCGATGAAAAGTAAATATCGGTCTTGATCTTGGTTTAGGGTCACGATAATCAGTAAACCTTGTTACTTCGCCTGTGGTTTCATATACAAAGGGAAGGGAATCGTTGTTTAATAATCTAAGTTTGGCTTTAGCATATCCCTCGCTCTGGTCTTCATGTATAGTAAGGTGTACTCCTTCCTCAGCACGTTTTGCTTCAATAATACCTACGGGTTTTTTATTCACAAATAAAACGTAATCAGCAGGGCCAATATCTGTTTGGTATTCTCTTACCGCAATACCTGTTGCAGCATTTAAATTAATTTGAGATTTATGCTGAATGATCCAACCACTTGCATTAAGCTGTTTGTCTATTTCATCTCGGGCAAGTTGTTCAGGGTTTTGGTTCAAGTAGATCAAACTTTTTATACTGCTTAATAAAAACAAGGACAATATTTTAAATCAATGTGTGTTAAATATATGAAAGATTTACCTATGAATCTTTTATGTGGGCATGTTCTTAAAATGATTAATTGTAAATATAAGATTCATCACACTCTAGAAATGAATTTGTAATGAAGAGTATAAAAAGAGGATATGTCATCACATCATTAGCAAATTTAAAATACGCATCTCTGATAACAATTGCAAGGTCTAATACTTTATGTCGAAAAGATTTACCCCTTTAAAAATTTCGTTTACAAAGCTTCATTTGCATGGCTTCGTTTATTGAGGATTCCTATCTTGTTTCAGTAATTATTTTTTAAAACTTTTTTCTCTATACCCAAGCTGCCGCACCCTCAAGTGTGGCAGCTTTTAAGTCTCTTAAAACTGAAAATAATAAAGGGGCAAAGCCCCCTTATTTTAATTCATAACAAAGATATTATTGCCAAATTTTGCAAAATCCTCACATAAATTAAATGCCTTTTGAGTACGTTGCAAACCTGTGCCGTACATTATGGATTTTAATTTTGCTTCTTCATTTTTATAACTCCGTACATTTTGAAAATATCCTGTAATGGAATTGTATGCACCAAACACCGTTCCTTTAGTGGTTTCGGTTTGTTGGCTTGGGCTGCTCATACCGTATTCATATACATTATCACAAATATTTTTAAAGCAAGTAGATAAATCATCTAATTGTCCTGCCTGTAAATTGCGCAATACTTCTTTAGATGGCACCATTGCCTGTTGTATTAATTTCTTTACGTCAGAGTCTGTAATAGTTACCCTTGCCCATTGGTTAAAAATAGTTTCCAATTGCCCGGATAGTTTGTTGGAAATTCCCATTACTTTATGTGCTTCTTCCAAACGTTCTTTAGCATTTTGTGTGTGCCTTATTTTAATGCTGTTGGTACAATTTCGCATTGCAGCATTCAATGTATTGTTGCATACAATGCGTGTAGGTGTAAATGCTGCAGTAATGCTTCCAAAGCCATCATGCGTAGTTGTAAGGAATAAATATTTTTCTATTAAATCATCACTACCCACTTTTATATATCCGGGTAATTTAGCAGTTATAAAAATCCTTTCCCCTTTTCCTAAAGCCCCGGCAGTTTCATATTGTATGCCTTCGCCTTGTACAATGGCATCAAAGAAATTAAAGGCTTCTGTGTTTTGTACCACTTCATAATCTTTACCTACTACGCCCAACACCTGTTCGGTATCTAAACGCATGGTTGCATAATAATTAGGTACTTCTATTTCTGCAATTTTAATTTCTCTTTCTTCATCAGCCAATTGGTTTTCATTGTCATAAATAAACAGTTTTCTTTTTTCAACTGTGTAGTCCAGGTTTGCAAATTTAATTGCTTCGGCGCTGGTTGGATAATCTTCTACTATTTGCCCTAATCCGTGCCATGCTTTTTCTTTTACTGAAAAGAAACTGTGTTGCTGTTTGTCTTCGTTGAAATTAATGTTGTGTGCCATGATTGTTAATTTTTAATTTTTGAAAATGATTTTAAAAAGGGCATCATCATTTTTACCAACACCCTATAATTTTTTATTCTAAAATGGTAAGTCGTCCGCTGGTTCGGCAGTAGCGGTGGCATTAACTATAACAGATGATTCATCACTTGCCTTTGCCCTTCCATGAATCTTAATAGTGTTCACATGAAAAGTCAGGCTGGCTTTTGCATCGCCTTCTTTACCTGTGTAAGCATTTACCCCAATGCGACCCTGCAATTCTACCAATGTGCCGTTGGTAAGGTATTGGGCAATGGCTGGATTTACCCAATAATCGCATTGTACATAGGTTACAATTTTTGTTACCTCGTCAGTACCTTTTGCTTTGTAACTATCATTGATAGCTACATTAAAATTCACTACCTGTTTGTCGTTTTTAACGGTGGTTACTTTTGCATCACCTGTTAACCTTGCTGTAATTTCCATTTGCTTAAAATTTATAAATGATTAAATATTGTTTAACTCGGCATGGGCCTCGTTCGTTCTAATCTTAGCAACCCGGCCTTGAAACAGTATTTGGGAAAAGCAAGGTTTTTGTAAAAAGAATACTACCCCACAAATATTTTCTGCGA
>JAYVVD010000021.1:0-10740 GCA_043787295.1 Ferruginibacter sp.
CCATTATAAACATATGTACCCGTACCACTTGTTGCAGCTTCAAATGTTAAACCTATAGATGATGCAAAATATTTTGCATATTCTCTTCTGTAGGTTCCATAAGCGATAACCCTATGTGGCTGATAAAAATTTGGATATCCTAATTCATCAGTATTTGGATCGCCTTTTACAGAACGGTCTCTCCAGTTACTTTGTGCAATTGAACCGCCATCATTTATTGTTCTTGTTTGGCTATAAGTGTATGCCACACTACCATTAAAATATTTGGTTGATTTTTGTAACTGTGCCGTTAAGAAATAGCCGTAACCCTTGTTAGAATTTTTCATTACAATAGCATCACTAATATTTGGGTTACTTAGGGTAGTGCCATTATAAATTTGTGGTGTACTGTATCTAACCCTGTTATCGGCTCCCGCTAAAATTGTTCCTGTGTAGGGCAGATTAATATTTTGAAAATATACAGCGTTTACATCTTTGGTATAATTTCCTTCTACAGTTAAAGTGTAGTTGTTAGGCAATTTTTGATCAATGCCTAAGCTGGCCTTGAAGTTTTGTGGATATTTAAAATTTTTGTCAGTTACTGCAATGTTATAAGCAGTACTTAAGTTTCCACCACCTGGTCTAAAGGCATCAACATTTGGAGAAAAAGGAAGGTTAGCTGTTGTGCCGTTACCAAGCGATACTGAACCTAATTGTACTCCATTGTTACCGGCTTGGTTACTTATCCATACAAATGGGGGAGGACCTGCAAATAAACCTGCACCACCTCGAATCTGTGTTTTTTTATCGTTATTTACATCCCAGTTGAAGCCAACTCTAGGGCTGAATAGTGCCTTAGTTGGCGGTGCCTGGCCGACATCTATCTTTTGACCGTCTCTGAAAGTCAAGGCCTTTAAACTGTCGTTTGTGCTAAACTTATTTTGAAAAGTAGGTACATCAATTCTTGCCCCGTAAGTAACAGTGAGGTTAGATTTTACTCTCCATTTATCTTGGGCAAATACACCAATTTCGGCTGCACCTATATTCGCAAATGGGAATGAACCATCTTTGGTTGTAGCATATCCTAATCTTCTAATAGTTGCCAATTGAGTACCGGGCTGCGTTGCAGACACATAAGGATTATTAGCGGAAGCATAAAAATCGGTAAGTGTATTAAACCTAAAATAACCCTGATAATTTGGTGCAAATCCATTTTCAAATTGCTTAATATAATTTTGTGTACCTAAAGTAATTTCATGAGCACCTTTGTAAACAGTAAATATATCAGAAAATTGAAAAATATTTGAGCTTAATTTATTGTTATAAGTAAAAGGCTCATATCCAAAAGAAGTATATGTTTGTCCGTTTCCATTTAAAATATCAACTAAAGGGAAAGGTGTGCCCGTAGCTTGAGATGTTCTAAAATCTCTAAGCTCAGTATAGCCAATTTGGAATTTATTTGTAGCCTTATTGGTAAACCTTGTATTTAATTCGGCTATAAATATATTAAAGTTATTGTTTATTGTATAACCATTACCGCTAAAAGGTAAACCCGTACTACTTGGTTGGCGGCTACCTTGTGCTCCACTATTACTTGCTGCTACATCTCTTAACGATTTTAGGTAGTTGTATTTTACAGTAAACGTGTTGTTTTGATTAATGTTCCAATCTAATCTCACAGTTGCCTTTTCACTTTCTGTACGATAATTATAATTATCGTAAGACCCAGGGTTGTAGCCAAACTTTGTCATTAAAAATGTTTTCAGGACATCTAAAGTATCGGCACGTGCCTGCGAGATACTTACATTATCAGCTGATTCGCCGGTTTTGGCCGCTCTAAATGTCGGTGAACCAGGTAATGCTATTTTTTCTTTTTCGTAGCTTCCAAAAAAGAATACTTTGTTTTTTACAATTGCACCACCTAATGACACTCCAAATTGATTGTAGTCTATCGGAGATTTTACTGCAGTGGCAGAATTTACTTTATAACCCTGAGAGTTTTCACTTCTAAAAAAATTGTATATCGATCCCTTAAATTTATTGGTACCGCTTCTAGTAACACTATTTATCCCCGCGCCACTAAAACTTCCTTGACGAACATCGTAAGGAGAAATATTTACTTGTATTTGCTCTATTGCATCAATACTTATAGGCTGAGAATTTGTTTGCCCTCCTAAAGTTCCGCTTAAACCAAAAGCGTTATTAAAATTTGCACCATCTACTGTAAGGTTGTTATAAGAACCATTAACACCACCAAAACTTAACCCGTTTGATGATGGAGTAAGTTTTGTAAAATCTGTTAAAGAGCGGCTGATTGTAGGCAAACGTTCAATTTGAGAACGTGTAACTATTTCTTGGCTACCAGTACGGTTGTTGTTGATTACTTTATCTTGCCTTGTACCCGCTACCACTACAGTTTCTAAATCCTTTGTGTCATTAGTCACACTAAAATCAGCATTGTAGGCTTGCCCAAGGTTAAGAAACACGTTTTCTTTTATTTGGTCTTTAATACCTACGTTGGTAATTTTTATTTGGTAAGGTCCGCCAATTCTAACATTGGCTAAGTTATAACGACCATCTTTTCTTGTAGATACAGTGTATTTAGTACCTGTAGGTAAATGAATTGCCTGAACAGTAGCACCCGCAACCGGGGCATTCCCATTTT
This sequence comes from Ferruginibacter sp., assembly GCA_043787295.1. Lineage (GTDB taxonomy): Bacteria > Bacteroidota > Bacteroidia > Chitinophagales > Chitinophagaceae > Ferruginibacter. The sequence continues at coordinate 2,645 of JAYVVD010000021.1, forward strand.
TTACAATCCCTTGTATTTCTGAGGTCGTTTCCTGAGCAAAAGAAACAGCTAAACACCAAGAAAAAACAAGTGTTAAAAGTAATTTTGATTTCATGTTTTTAAGTTTTTTAATTTGCGGCAAAGGTGCTTGTTAAATGAAAAATAAATCTTTAATGAACGTTAACAAAATGTTAAGTATAGCAAAATAAGTCTAAAAAAACCTCCGAATTTTTCGGAGGTTTTTTTAGACTTATTTTATTAAAAACTATATCTAAAAGTCAATTGTCCATTCCAACGGCTACTTGTATTAGCACTCGTTTGAACATCATTGGTTATATATGGTTTATTATCTCTTGGTTTAAAAAACTGGAAAGTTGGTATTGTAGTTCCGGTTTGAAAACCTCTAAAGTTTACTACACTTGTTTGATCATTAGACAAGAAAAATATTTTGCCTGCATTTTTATTAAGCAAATTAGTAAGGTTAAATATATCCAGTGTAACAGCAATTTTGTGTGTTTGTTGTCCCACTTTAAGCATAAATTCTTGACTGATATTTGCATCAAGAATATTTGTAAATGGCAGTCTAGCACCATTTCTTTCTGCAAATTGGCCTCTGCGTTTGCTTAGATATTTATCATTAATGATGAAGTCTTCAAACTGGTCTTTTTGATCAGCTATATTTTGAGCTGTTGCAGCAGCAGTTTGAGTTCCTGTAAGTTTTGAAGTAAAAACCATCAAATCCATTTCTGATCTACTTGCTGGAATATACATTAAATCATTGCCCGTAACAGTTGCAGAGTTACCAGATTTATCTCCTACGAAAGCACCTGAATAAACATAGCTGTAGGGATTTCCTGACTGACCATTATAACTTAAAGTTAGTGTTGTAGCCGCATGCTTATTTGCATAGGTAAATTTCTTAGATGCAAGTGCATACACTCTATGACCTAAAGAAAAGTCAGAAATTGATCTCACATTAAAATTTCGCCCTCTAACAGTTTCTTGAAACTGCCAGTTACTTACGTTTACTGAACTTGTTGCTTCATTGTAAACTGTTGAACTACCATAAGTATACGCCCCGTTAAATTGGAAACCATTTTTAGTTTCTTTATTTAATTGAAGTGTAAAATTATATGCATATCCTTTGGCACCTTCAGTGTTCTTAATTAAAATAACCGTGTTGTAAGGATTTCTAGCAAGTGCAGTTGCACCAGTAGGACGGTAAATAAGATTTGTTGCACCAGTAGTTGGGTAAATATCTCTAGTATCCGGGCCACTTGATTTTAGATTTGTAACCGATTGTGGAAGAAAGTTTACATTTTGCCAATCAACTTCATTAATATTTTTTGTAAATAATAATTCTGTCGTAAATGTCCAGCCATTTCCAAAACGCTTATCCGCAGCAATTGTACTTTTAAGAACTGCTGGCAATTTGAAATTTTTTGCAATAATGTTTACATCACCCTGTGCACCTATTAAATTTGAAGGCAATCCAAAATCTGACTGAGTAAATTGATTATTTACATCGGGTCTAAAAGCTATTGGTGTTCCAAGTGGTTGCTGTAATCCATACTGAGTACCTGCTGCGTTTAATTGTGCAGTAGTTCTAGCAGTATCTAATGCACCAATTAAATTACCTGTATTGGCATAAATACCGCCGGGCCATACCAATGGAGTTCTTCCACCAAATATACCTACACCACCACGTATTGTAATATTTTCCTCATCTAAATTATATTTAAATCCAAGCCTTGGAGAAAATATAAAAGATGGTTTGAATTTTTGTCCAGTGTTAGCACCTTTTAAATCGTAATAGGTACTTATTACAGGTTGTGCAGAATCTCTAAAGAATTTATCTGTAGGAACTTCTGTATTGAACGAAGTTTGATCTGCACGCAAACCTAAAGTCAGTGAAAACTTGTCTGTTACTTTAATATCGTCATTAATAAAGAAACCTAAACGAACAGATTTAAAATTAGCAGCGGAATTTGTATTGACATCTCCACTTTTGTTACCCGGATCTACTAAAGAATAACCACGTTGTATTCTCGAAGGACCTCTGTTTTCCATAAACGCCTGAAGTGGACCTATAATTGTTGCTCCTGTTCCCAATGATGAATAATTCCAGTTTGCAAAATTTCTGTTAATGAAAAGATTATAAGACTTATTAAAATCCAGATCGGCACCAAAAGTAAGTGAGTGCTTTCCTACATACAATTTAAATGCATCGTAAAAATTTATAATTCTTTGTTTTAAAATATTTGCAGAAGATGAAGCTTCGGAACCAATTGTGTAAGATGGTCCTCCATTATAGGCAGCAATAGAAATTGTAGGGAACGGATCTCCAACAAAACCACGATCATCATTTACATCTGTAAATGAAACTCTAAATTTATTATTTTTGGTATTACTGAATTTTGAATTTAATTCTAAATTCCCTGAATTAGTTATAGAAGGAAAAAACTGTGCACCATTAGTAAAAGCTATAGAACCGGTAGCTCCATTATAAGAACTTCTGTTAGCATTAATACGCTCCGCTTTTGTATATCTGTAACTTACTGTTAGTTTATTCAAGGGGTTTAAGTTAAAATCAAAACGGGTATTTATGTTTGTTCTATCAATTTTATCTTCATTGTTTCTAAAATCACCCGGATCATAATTGTAATTTGATTTAAGATAAGTTACTAGTTTATTGATAGAGTCTATTACTCCTCCTTCTGGGCCTGTATATGGTTGAGGCCGATTATCTTTTTGTTTTTCGGCATTTAAAAAGAAAAATGCTTTGTTCTTAATAATTGGTCCACCTATAGTAAAACCTGACGTTTCATTCTTGAATTTAGGATATTTAATTCTTAAACTATCTGGCACATTAGGTGTAAGACCAGCGAGATTTTGGTTTCTAAAAACATAATAGGCAGAACCATGAAAAATATTAGTACCTGATTTGGTTACTGCATTAATTGCTCCACCTGTAAAATTACCTACCGACGCATCAAAAGGTGCAATTTGTACAACAAGTTGGTCAATTGCATCTATGCTTATTGGTGGTGTTCCTGCTTGACCGCCATTGGTACCTGAAGCACTCAATCCAAACACATCATTATTTACAGCTCCATCAATAAGAAATCCATTATACCTGTTATTTTGTCCTCCAATGGATATACTTGTTCCATTAACTTTTGCTTGCGGAGTAAATCTTAAGTAATCACCAAGATTTCTACCAATGGTTGGCAAAATATCTAGTTTTGCTCTTCCAATGCTTGTTTCAGTTCCGGTTTTTGCAGTAGAAACTTTTTTTCCTGTAACCACAACAGCTGATAAGTCAGTTGTTTTATTTCCTAATTCAAAATCTGTTTTAAGCGTTTCACCTAAAATAAGAAATACATCTTCTCTCACAGCAGTTTCAAAACCGGAGAATGTCACTGAAATTCTGTATGGACCACCTGGATTCATATTGTTAATGTCGAAACGCCCACCAGAACGTGCTAATGCAGAATAAACTGTTCCTGTTGGAATATGAACAGCAGAAACGGAAGCCCCCGGTAATAGGGATTGGTTTGCTGATTTTATAGCTCCTGATATACTACTCGTAGTTACTTGTGCGTTCATAATGAACGGCAAAGACAACAACGTAATAAAAAATGGTAAAATTTTTCTCAAATGCATATTGGTTATATTTAGGGAGTAAAGAAACAACTCTTTTCTTAAAATGAACGATGTTTTATTAACAATTTCTTATGACTAATAAAAACTCCTAGATGTTTTTCTCTTTTAATTTTTTTTCGAAAAAATAAAGTTAATCAAGACACATTTTATTAATCAGGTAACTTTGTAATAAATTAAGTTTAATGCTAAACACCATTGAAGAAGCTATAAAAGACATACAGGCCGGGAAGTTGATAATTGTTGTAGATGATGAGGATAGAGAAAATGAAGGCGATTTTGTAACCGCTGCAAGAAATGTAACTCCTGAAGTTATAAATTTTATGAGTACACACGGGCGTGGATTAATTTGCGCTGCTATTACCGAAAAACGTTGCGAAGAGTTACAATTGCAGCCGATGGTTATGGATAATACATCATTACATGAAACTGCTTTTACAGTAAGTATAGATCTTTTAGGAGATGGATGCACCACCGGCATTTCAGCTCATGACAGATCTAAAACAGTTTTATCATTAATAAATCCCTCAATAAAACCTGAAGATCTCGGCAGACCAGGACATATTTTTCCACTTAAAGCAAAAAACAGTGGAGTTTTAAGAAGAGCAGGACATACAGAGGCGACAATTGATATTGCTATGCTGGCTGGGTTTGAACCGGCGGGTGCCTTGGTGGAAATTATGAATGAAGATGGAAGTATGGCCCGCTTGCCCGAGTTAAGAATTATTGCCGAAAAATTTGACTTGAAAATTATTTCAATAAAAGATCTGATTGCATTCAGATTAAAACATGAAACGCTTATAAGAGAAGAAGTTAGGGTAAATATGCCCACTAAATACGGCGAGTTTGAACTGATTGCTTTTACACAAGTTAACACAGGTGATGTTCATCTTGCAATGAAAAAAGGAAACTGGGAAAAAGATGAACCAATTCTGGTTAGAGTACACAGCAGTTGTGTTACGGGAGATATACTTGGATCGCTGCGCTGCGATTGTGGCGAGCAACTTCACCATGCATTAGAAATTATAGAAGCAGAAGGAAAAGGTTTGGTTTTATATATGAACCAGGAGGGAAGAGGTATTGGCTTACTTAATAAATTAAAAGCTTATAAACTGCAGGAACAGGGAAGAGACACCGTGGAAGCAAATATTGAACTTGGTTTCGCAGGTGATCAAAGAGATTATGGTGTAGGAGCTCAGATTCTAAGAGAATTAAATGTAACTAAAATGAGACTGATGAGTAACAATCCCCGCAAGCGTGCAGGTCTTTCAGGATATGGATTGGAGGTTGTTGATACTGTAACAATTGAAATGAAACCCAACCTGCACAACGAAAAATATCTCTTCACTAAAAGAGATAAATTAGGGCATGAGATTTTAAGCGGATTGTAAATAATTATTTTGAGATTAAATAATTATCTATATTGTTATGAATTTAAAACTAACAAAATGGATATGATTTCTCCTCCACAACAACCAAAAAACTGGTTGGCAGAATCGATTTTAGTAACGCTTTTTTGTTGCCTGCCATTTGGTATTGCAGGTATTGTAAATGCTGCACAGGTTTCCTCTAAATTTGCATCTGGTGATTATGATGGTTCTTTGCGGGCTTCTCAGGAAGCCGGTAAGTGGACAAAAATAGGCTTTTGGGTAGGCATTGGAATTCTTGCTCTTTACTTTTTATTTTTTGTAGTACTTGGCGTAGGTGGCTTTATGGCGGCCAGTTCCAGCAGAAATTACAGATGATAAAAAAACAATTGAAAATTATTGCATTGCTGCTTCTTTTAACAGGAGCAGCATTTGTTTATTTTTTTTATGATCCTGCTACGAACAGGTACTTTCCTGAATGTCCGTTTTATAAACTCACTCACCTATTTTGTCCCGGTTGCGGTTCGCAAAGAGCAATGCATTACTTACTTACAGGTAAAATTACAAGAGCAGCCCGTTCAAATATTTTGCTTGTTATTTTCCTGCCTTTTTTAATTGCATATTATAGCCTGCAAACTTTTAATTATCTTAATCCTCAGCAAAATATAAATATTGCTATTGTAAATAAAAGATGGTTTATTTATAGCATAGCAGTATTGTTTGTATTGTACTGGATAGCAAGAAATGTAAATTTGTTTGGTGCAGTTTTTTTAGCGCCACATTAAAATATTGGAACCGGCATTTATGCGAGAACAAGGCACTTTACTCATGCATCTATGAGTGACAATACTATTAATCCTACATCTTTTTCTTTGGTGCAAATTTCAAAGAATCGAGTTGCTGAATTCTCTTTTTGCTTCTAAAAATATCTCCCAATCTGTCAATTTCTTTTCTATAAGTTAGCTGAACACCGGAACGGTTTCTTTGCCCACTTGTAAAATCGATAGATGTTCTGTTAAACCCAACAACTCTTAACGAGCCGTCTTTGTTTATTAACCATTCCAAAGAAATGTCCGGCGTAATTACTCCTTTACTGTAAAGCTGCGTAATTGGGTTATTGTAGTCTATGTTACCGCCAACCAACAACTGCAAGTTTTTACTTATTTTAAATTTGATGCTGGATCTTATATTGGCTTGTAACTGATTTGCCTGTTGAAAATTTAATGATGGATTTACATCTACTAAAACTGAAACAATACCATTTGTAGCTTTTTCTAATGCACTGCTTAATATACTTGTAAGCCATGCACTCACTGCCCCTCCAATGGTGCTTGTAGCAAGTGCAAGTGTGCTATTGCCAGTTATTAATGCCTGGCTATTGCTGATAAACTGGTTAAATAAAAGTAAACTTGCAACTTGTTTATTCATTTCATTTTCATCGTTTTTAAAATCAGCCAAACGTCTAACTACATAAAAGTCTCTATTAAATTCGCTTCGCTCAGGCAATTGAAACTCAAAACTAATGACAGGCTTTTTTAGTGTACCTGTTATTTTGGAAAGTATTGTAATATCTTCCTGCTGTCTTAAGGTTATAGCAGATGTAATGCTGCTGATATCTACATTTTTTGCCAGGTATTCTGCCTCCATATCAATGTTGGCAAGAAAAGGATCGCCATTCCATGTTATGCTGCCACGGTTAAGGGTAAAAGGTTTCTTTAAAAATGTTTGAAAGTTAAATGTATATTCTCCTCTAGTAAGATCATATCTTCCTCTGATGGATAATGGTTCTTTGGTACCAACAGTAATATTCAATTCGCCATTCCCTTCACCTTTAATTACATCTCCCGTTTCTTCATCGAGTATTACATCTATTTTACAAGATGGATTGGCAGTTAAATTCATATTAACAAGCAAATTTGATAACCCTTTTGCAGATGCATTTTCCATCAAGGATCCAAATTGAACAAAATCAATATAATCGATTACGTTACTTTCTTTGCTGTTGCCTGTTGGTAAATAAATATGGCTACTGTCTGTAATACTTGGCTCTCCGTCTATATTCATTTTCATATTAGCAACATCCCCATTCAACGACATGTTGCCTCTTCCAATTACTTTTCCATAAAACTGCGCATTATCTTTTCTGGTTGTATTAAGCAGCAATATTTTGGGAGAAGAAAAACGCATTTCTTCGAATGAAAATTCCTTAAAAAATTTATGATACATTTTTCCGCTTACTGTTCCTAAGTTGCCAAGGGTATCTTTTATTTGAAGTGTTCCTATATCAATTAAGTTTTTGCCAAAATGTATTGGCTGTTTATCAAAATTGTAACGAACCTGTGTATAAGCTACTTTAAAACTTCCATTGTTAATTACTGCATCTCCGATTAATGTAAGATCACTGCCATTTTTTGCAATGTTCAAGTTGCCGTTTGCAATTCCCTTTATATCGCTAAAAATGGTACTTAAATATGGTTTTAAAATATCAATATTTAAAGTTTTTACAAGTGCATTTATAAGGAGTGAATTTCCTGTTGTATCTTTATAATTGTAAGATCCATCAACTGCAAAATCAAATTCTTTTTCTGCAGCATTTGTTTTAAAATTGATGAGTCCGCTGGTAGTGTTTGCATTGGCACTTAAGTTTACTTTCCCCAAATATCTCCCATCTAATTGAAAACTGTCTGCTCGTCCTTTAAAATCAATATTTGTTTTTCCAAAAATATCTATAGCATTTGCAGTACCTGTTATCAAGCCTTTTAAAGTTGGGCTTGATGGAAGTATAAAAGCAAAATCTTCCAGAGAAATATTTTTAAGTTCAGCCACTAAATGTGTATTGTCATTTTCTCCAGATAGTTCTGTTCTTAGTGTTATAGATTGGTCTTTTTGATAAAACTTTACTTCACTTGCATCTAAAAATCTTTTACGAAGGGTAAGCTCACCGTCCTTTTCTAACTGCCATTTTTTGTTGTTGATAATAAATGAAGAAGGATAAAAATGAATTTTTACGCCATCGCTTAATGTTTGAACACTTGCGTTTAATTCTGCATCGCCAAATATTTTGCTGGCACTTGTATTTAACTTAAT
>JAYVVD010000022.1:0-5826 GCA_043787295.1 Ferruginibacter sp.
CCTGCGACTCTTGTTTCCGCTATGATATAAGTATAACCCTACTATCAGAATGTAAATACAAATTTTCCTTTACTACAGAATAGAAAACTTCTATTTATATCTGCATTTAATGTTTAATAATTAATAGAGTACTGCTTTTTTTACTTTTAGAAGTTATCCTGATAGTATATAATCCAGATGGGCAATTGCTTACATCAACTGTTAGATTTGTGCTTAGAGATTGCATTGACCTTATCATTTTTCCATCAGCAGCTATTATTTCCAAAGTATAATTCTTCAGTTCAGTTTGCACGTTAAAATATTTATCTGCAGGATCAGGATATATTGTTACTGAAGGCTGAGTGCTATTGAAATTAACCAGCTGCACATTGCTATAAGAATATGTACCATCTAATTCGATGATCTTTAACCTGTAAAAGTTTGCGCCTGTAATAGGTGATAAATGTTTGAATATGTATACACTACCTGTAGGATTATTTGAAGGATTTATGTTTCCAACTTTTGTAAATCTAATTCCATCTACACTGTACTCAACCTCAAAAGTTTTTAGATTCTGCTCAAAGTTTGTTCGCCAGCTAACATCCACAAACGAGTTTGTTGCTGTTGCAGAAAAACTTACAAGACGTATAGGCAGGGCGCTATTTATTCTAAATGTATCAAAAGCATTTATACTCCATTTGTTCCGGCTATCCAGTGAGCGGGTAAACAAATAATGTTTACCTACACTTAAGCCATTGATATTCGGAGAAAAACTTTTGTTTGCAATATCCGGGGCAGAGGTTACAGGAATATCAGTTGCACTAAAATATCCGGGATCGGTATCAATAAAATATTCGATCTTAACGATATTAACTGGTGTTGCGGTTTGAGGTGCTGCTTTAGAAAAATATGCATAATTAGTAATGCTCCATTTGCCGTTAGCATCTAAACTGCGAATAAATATTACATGAAAGCCAGCTGCAACACTACTAATATCAGCATTAAAACTTAAACCCGAAATATTAGTTGCAGGAGTAATCGTTATTGGTTTTCCATTACCAGATCCAGGATCTGTATCAATAAAGTATTCCATTTTTGAGACAGCGCTCAATGGTGCACCAACATTATTCTGCTTGTAGAAATATTGATAGTTTGTAACGCTCCATTTTCCATTCGCATCTAAACTCCTGATAAATAAAACATGAGAACCGTTGGATAAAGCGCTAATGTTAGGATTAAAACTTATACCACTAATCTGCATTGCAGGTGTTACAGGAATTGTAATTGCATTTCCTGTTCCTGGGTCTGTGTCAATAAAATATTCTAATCGTTGAATATTACTTGAAGAAGTACTAACATTATTTTGCTTGTAGAAATAAATATAATTGGTTTCGCTCCAATAACCATTTAATGGTGCTGAAGTTCGGGTGCTGTGGCTTCTTACAAAAAGAGTATGCAGCCCATTACTTACAGACGAGATATTTACATTGAAAGGAAAAGCCGTTACAAATGGTGCGGGTGTGATTGCAATTTTATTTGCTGCCTGACCAAATCCTGCAATATTATCAACACCATATTCTAATGAATCTATATTTTGTTGCGCATATGTTGTATCACAAATAAAGTGGATACAGATTATTAGAATAATTTTTATGCACGAGAAACGACTTAATACATATTTGTTCATGGTAACTGAATTATGAATGATGGATTCAGTGTAATTTTAATTATTTGCTCTTGTACTAACAGTTGATGGTAACGTATTTCCTGTCGCGTTTGCCGGAACGGATAATTGATATATTGTTGGGATAGCGGGTATCATAGAAAGTACATATGGATTCGCACTACCATAAGCTCCCATATCAACATTGCCTGCACCTGTCCCGATCGCTGGCGAGCCTGCGACAAGTTTATATTGTCCATCCGGTGATGATCCTCCAACAAATACAGAAGCAAAAGTGGAAGCAAAAATATTTCCATTACTGCCTACAAATGTTGGATTATTGTATTGCACCCAAAGGTTATTTGTTACATTAGATGGGTAACCTGCATCATATAAAGTTGTTGTGGAAACGCCATAAAAAATATTATTGCTTACGGTTGCATTGTCATAAATATTGGAACTATTTGGTGCATTACCATTTGTAAATAGAGTATTGTTATTGAAAGTTACCTGATACGCATTTGAGTTAATAATTATTTGATTTACACGAATAATATTATTGGTTATTACAAAACCAAATTGGGTTGATGTAGGCTGAATATACATTGTTCCATTACCAACTTCAAGATAGCATTGGTTTATATTAATATGATTAGATGCGCCACCAATTGTAATACTACTCCCTATATAGCATCTCAAAAATGTTATGTTAGCACATGAGTTTACATTAAGATTTACAAATGGGCCAATTGTAATCTCGAATACGGAACCATCAGACCCTGGGTTAACAGTAAGATTGGATATTACGCCAGTGTTTGTTTGAAATTCCAGACCTGCATTCTGCGTTAAAAAATATCCAAGTCCTATCCAGGTTAATTTCTTGGTAGTAGTAAGATCGCCATAACTTGTTGGAGATGATTCAAGATAAATCGTATCATTTGCTGCAGCTCCATTATGCGCAGCCTGTGCTGTTGTAAAATCTGCAGACACTCCAGGTACATTATTTACCCGCCATATTTTTGCATGAGAAATCATAAAACTTAAAATGCATATTGCTAATAAGGCTATCTTCTTCATAATATTTTTCTTGTAAATGTATTGACGGGTAAAGGGTAGAATTATACCTCAGGTGTAGTAAAAGAGTAGTAGTAGTATTTTTTTATACCTCTCTTTCTAATAACAATTAATGGCGTCAAAAGATCAATGAAGTACGAACTTGTCATGCAACCTGCTCAAACTTCCTAATGTAGTATTAGGAACATCGTAGATCAAATTAATTTTTATACGCTTTCTGGATTGCGTCCCTTCTATTATGAACCTGGAGCTTTTCATATATGTTACGGATGTGGGTGCGTATAGTTTCCACACTCAATGAAAGACGCACAGCTATTGCTTTGTACTGCATACCACGCGCTAATTGGTGAAGTATTTCTTTCTCTCTTTCTGTGAGATCATCAATAGGTTGTCTGATCTTATTATTTGCAAATGATGTCATAATCTTTCGTGCAATTGTGCTGCTCATTGGGCTACCCCCATTATGAATTTCAGTTATTGCTTCCAGCAATTTTGCTGGTGGAGTTTTCTTTAATATATAGCCGCTGGCTCCCGCTCTAAGGGAGTCGAAAACATTCTCATCTTCTTCATAAACAGTACACATCATAAATTGTGTGAAAGGCAACTTTTGTTTCAATATTCTAACTGATTCAATACCATTTGTACCTGGCATGTTAATGTCCATTAAAACAACATCAGGTTTGTACTCTGGGATCTTCTGCAATGCCTCATCACCATTTTTACAAACACAATGACATTCGTATCCATCGGTGCTGTTGATTATAAGGCATAACCCTGCTCGTATATCATCAATATCTTCTGCGATAGCAACTTTAATGCTCATGAAACAAATGTAGGTTTTACTATTGCACCAATAACTACTACTCTTGTGGTAGTATTGCGTTAAAGCGGGCAATGAATATGCAATTGCGTTCCTTTACCTTTTTCAACAATTATTTTTGATGTTCCTCCAATATCTTCAACACGTTGAGTTATGTTCCTTAAACCATTTCCCATTCCGTTCAGTTTTATTTCGTTGATTCCTATACCATCATCTTTTACAATAATTTCAAAAGAGTTATCATTTTGAATTAATTGCAATGAAATATTTTTGGCGCCGCTGTGCTTTACGCTGTTAGCTAAAAACTCTTTAACAGTCATAAAAATATTTCTTCTTTTTTCCTCGCTAATGTAGACTGTTATAAGGTTGGCAGGCAGATCGATCATAGCATCAATGCCAGTACCTTCAAGGTATTCCTGTGAATATTCTGCAAGGTATGCTGCCAATTTATCAAGTGAATCATTTTTAGGATTAAGTGCCCAAACCATTTCATCGAGATTATCAACCAGGCCTCTTGCAGTTTCACTTATTTTATTAATATTTTTTTCTGCAGTAGATGGCTGTGTTTTTATTACCTCTGTAAGAATGGCGATCTTTGTAAGCCCGCTACCAAGTTCATCATGCATATCCCTGCTGATCCGGTTCCTTTCTTTTTCAATGCCATGTTCATTTTGTAACCGGAGTATTCTCTCTTTTAGATTTCTTTGTGTGATATATTTGACTACAGTATAAAATAAAATTGTAAGAGTTAAAATTATTAGGCTAATGAACCACCATGTTTTCCAAAAAGGTGAATGTATAATAATCGAAACGGATTGAACATTACTCCACATCCCGGAATAGTTTTCAACTTTGACTTCAAAACGATAAGCACCGGGAGCAAGGCTTGCATAAGATACTAATCCATTATATGTATGGCTCCAGCCAGTGTCAGCTCCCTTTAACCGAAAGGCGAATTTATTTTGTTCTGCACGTTCATAATTAATGGCCGAGAAATTAAAGCTGATCCTGTTTTGATTATAAGCAAGCTGAAGATTCAATGGTTCATTATTAATTATTATAGAGCTATCATTAACGGTGGCACTGGCTATATATATTTTGGGTTCATTTACATTATCTTTTAAAGATGAAGGGGTAAAAACAGTATATGAAGAATGCTGACTGATTAAAAATTTGTTCTCATCAATTTTGCGAATGTTCATCAACTCGTCGCTAACATTCAATCCATCCTCCTTACCAAAGAGCGTGAAATTTCCAAATTTAAAATCATATTTTACGAGGTGTGCTGAAGTTAAGAACCAGGCGTTATCAAATTCATCCATGCATACAGAAAGTATGTTATCCTCTTTTTGCAGCAACGGTGACCGGATATAATTATACTTTTCGGTAACTGGATCAAATTGAACCAACCCATTTTTAGTTGCAATCAAAAAACTGCCATCTCTTTTTTCAGCCATATCAACCGGAGAAGGAACTGAACCATCTATCGAAAAGGTGTATTGCTTAAACTGATGCGAATCAGGAATATATCTGTGAAAAAACGCATTCCCTAAAAGCCATACACCTCCATGTCTATCATTAAATATTTTCCAGATAAGGTCTTCACTCAAGCCGTGATCACCCACATTTATATGAACCAATTTTTTGTAGCCTACATCTAAAATCTCTATCCCATTTTTATAAGAAGCTACCCAAATAGAATCTCCATTAATGAGTAAATAATTGTTTTTGTCTTTTGAAAGTACCTCACTTCCATTACGGTGATTAATGATTTTAACAGTATGTAGTTTATTATCAGTAATTGTTATTCCTCTCCATGATGATATCCAAAGTCTGTCGTATTTATCCACTCCTACTGATGAGGCATTACCGGCATCAGGATTATCATCATTTTCCGGGACATGCTTAAATGTTTTAACTATCTGCAGGTTACTGTCTAAAAATTGCAACGCAGGTTGGCCATGCCAATTGCTAATACAATAATATTTTTTTCCGCCTAAAACTATATGCTGAACTTCCTGAATATACCCATCCCTTTTAAATGGTAATTCCTTAAACATTGGTGTTGTAACTGAAACTTTATTGATGCCCGATTCGCCAGTTAAAGCTATCCATAGATTATCAGAATTATCTTTGAAAAAGTTTTGAACACCACCTTCAGAAATACTATTGGATAATTTTTCATCATGTACAAAAAGAGAAATGTTTTTAACATCAGGTTCAGCATTGCCGGGCAATAGTGGGATCCTATACATCCCATTTTTACATCCGAAATATAATGTTTTAGTAC
>JAYVVD010000023.1:0-4219 GCA_043787295.1 Ferruginibacter sp.
CAGGTCAAACTTATTATAAAAACGCCCAAAATAACAACAAAACAAATAGGCATTCAGCTTATAAAACCCTATCATGATTTTGACATTTCAAAATCACAATACGATAAAAAGAAAATTGAAGACCTAAATAAAGCGATTGCTCAAAATATATTCAAAGAAATTACAAGCATTGTCGTTATAAAAGATGGCAAACTTTTGATAGAAGAATATTTTAATGACGCTAATAGAAACACTTTACACGATACTCGTTCCGTTGGCAAGTCCTTTACATCTGCACTTATGGGGATTGCTATAAAGGAAGGCTTTATAAAAAATGAAACCGAAACTTTGAATAACTTTTACGACTTAAAAGAATTTGCAAATTATACAGCCAGAAAAGATAGTATCAAATTAAGTGATTTGCTAACGATGAGTTCGGCATTTAACGGCTCTGATAAAGTTAGTGAATCACCTGGTAATGAAGAAAACATGTACCCCACAGATGATTGGGTAAAGTTTGCATTAGATTTACCAATGGACAGTACCAAAATAAATGGTAAGCAATGGGATTATTTCACAGCAGGTGTAATTTTATTGGGTGACATTTTAAATAAATCTGTTCCAAATGGTTTAGAAAAGTATGCAGATGAAAAACTTTTTAAACCTCTGAACATAACAAATTATCAATGGCAATATACACCAAAGAAAGTTGTAAATACAGCAGGTGGTTTGCAAATGACAACGCTTGACTATGCAAAAATTGGACAACTCTATAAAAACAATGGAACTTGGAAGGGGCAACAAATTTTGGCTAAAACTTGGGTAGAAAAATCTCACACAAAACAACTTCAAATACCAAATCGGGACAATGAGTTTTACGGATTTTTGTTTTGGAACAGAACATACAAAGTGAATGGCAAAAATTATGAAACATTTTACTGTGCAGGAAATGGGGGTAGTAAAATATTTATTTTTAAAGACTTGCCATTGACAATAGTAGTAACAGCAAAAGCATACAATAAGCCTTTCGGGCATTCACAAGTGGACAAAATGATGGAAAATTATATTTTGCCAGCAGTATTAAAGTGACAGAAAAAAACAGCACACAACAAAAGGTTTTGTGCAATTGGGGCTCGAGGTTGAAGCAATTATCGTCAGTGCATATTTCAGACTTTGGTTTCGGCGGACAGAATTCTGCCGGGCTTTTGTTGGTTAACTTCGGCTTCTATTTATAAATTTAGTTTCAGTTCCCGGCGGACAGTTGGTCAATTGCACAAAGCCTCAAACGCTGGCTGCTATAAAAGCTCAAATGAAAGCAAAATAGCTTTCAACTCAAACCCATTTCTTCGTTAAAGAAATCCCAATAAAAATTTATTTTGATGAGTGGTAACATTTCAGGAGACTTGTACGTTTAGTTTCGTACTATAATTTATATATAATAGTGTATTGACAACAAACTATAAGCCAATCATGAAATTGTTATTATTAGCTGTCTCCTTATTTTTTTTCGGATCCCTTTCGGCCCAAAGAAAAATCGAAAAGAAAAATATAACCATTAAAAAAACAACGGAAATTATAAAAATAGATGGCGATCTTAATGATGCCGCATGGAAAAATGCAACCATTGCAGATAAATTTACAGAGTTTCAACCTACACCTTTTACTGCTGAGCGACCTGGTAATGAAACACAAATTTACTTTCTATATAATAACGAAGGAATTTATGTAGGAGGGTATCTACACGAGAAAACAAAAGACAGTATCGCTTCTGAACTTACCGGAAGAGATGGATTTGGTAACAACGATTTTATAGGAATTGTTTTAGATACATATAAGGACAAACAAAATGGATTCGAATATTTTCTTTCTCCATTAAATGAGCAATATGATGCAAAAGTAGCTCCCAACAGCAACGGCAATAATGAAGACTTTGCTTGGAATGCTGTATGGCAAAGCGCAACCAAAATAAACAATGATGGCTGGAGTTTTGAAATGTTTATACCATATTCTGCCATTCGTTTTGGTAAAAAACCGGTGCAGGATTGGGGTTTGAATATTGTTCGTCAAAGAAGAAAAAGCGGTCAAAAATTAACATGGCAAACAATCGATCCGAATATAAATGGCTTTCTTACACAAGAAGGTACTATCAAAGGGTTCGAAAATATTAAGCCACCGGTAAGGCTGCAGTTATCACCTTATTTTTCTACGTATTACAATGTAAACGGAAATGCAGGTCCTGATGAAAAGAAGCAGGAAGTGCTGGTGAATGGCGGAATGGATGTGAAATATGGTATAAACCAGGCCTTTACTTTAGATATGACATTGATACCTGATTTTGGGCAGGTGCAAACAGATAACCTTACTTTAAATCTTACACCGTTTGAACAACGCTTTTCAGAGAACCGTGCTTTTTTTACAGAAGGAACTGAGTTGTTTAACAAAGGCGATCTTTTTTACAGCAGAAGAATTGGTGGCCGGCCTATTCATTTTGGCGATGTATACAGCAGCACTTCGGCCAACGAAAAAGTAATAAAAAACCCGGGGCAAAGCAAACTTATTAATGCTACTAAAATAAGTGGCAGAACACAAAAAGGTTTAGGTGTGGGAATTTTAAATTCTATTACAAAACCACAGTATGCTATTGTAGAAGATGCCAATAAAACCACCCGAAAGTTTGAAACTGATCCGCTTACAAATTACAATGTATTTGTGTTGGATCAAACACTGAAACACAACAGCAGTGTATCTTTTGTAAATACAAGTGTATTGCGCAGCGGCAAAGATTATGATGCAGATGTAGCTGCTGCTCTTTTTAATTTTAACGACAAAAGCAATACCTGGAATGTGAGTGGCCAAGTAAGTGTCAGCAATATTGTAGAAACAAACAGAAGAATTACTACCGGTTATTCCCACAATCTTTCTTTCGGAAAAATCAGTGGTAAATTTAATTTTAATGTTTTTCAGGAACTGACGAATGCAAAGTTCGATAAAAGTGACCTTGGTTATTTTACAAACAACAATGTACTGGAACACGGTGGTTATTTTGGCTACAACTGGAACAAGCCCAAAGGCTGGTACAACAGTATTAATATTAATATAAACGGAGGTTACAGCCGTTTAGTAACCCCCATTGATTTTTTGAAGAGAAAAGAATTTATGTACCAGACGGGTAGAGTGAACTATAATTTTAATGCACAAACTAAAAAACTTTGGCAATTAGGAATAGGTACAAACTATCGGTTTGCAGATAATGATTTTTATGAGCCAAGAGACTTTGGCAGGTTTGTAAAAAACAAGGGCAGAGGCGGAATATATACTTATGTACAAAGCAACAATGCAAAAAAATTATCATGGAACGTAAGTGCATCAACAAGATATGGGGGCAATTTTAACCGCAAATCATTAAACTATGGGTTGGGTGGTAAAATAAGATTCAACAGGAAGTTTTCTATTGAAGAAAATATTGATGTAGAAAACAACAAAAATGAATTTGGTTGGGCAAATACTATTTATACAGGCAACGTAGCAATGGATACCATTATTTTTTCCCGCAGAAACCTCAACAATGTTGAAAATATTTTAAATCTAAAATATAACTTTAATAACAAAATGGGGCTTTCTTTTAGGGCAAGACATTCGTTTGCAAAAGTAAATCCACAACAATTTTATCAGATAGATGTCAATGGTAATGTAAATACACCTGATCAACCATTTACAAAAAATGTTAATCAGAATTTTAATTTTTTAGCAGTAGATATGCTCTACAACTGGCAGTTTTCGCAGGGCAGTTTCATTACACTTGCCTGGAAAGATATAGGACAGAATTTCAATCGGTCCTTCCAGAAAAACTATTTTAAAAATGCGCAAAATATTATTTCCGGCAATCAGTTTACGAGTTTTTCCCTGAGAGTCATTTATTTTTTAGACTACATCACTTTTAAAAATAAAATAAAGCACCGCTCATAGTTGTAAAGTTTTTCTTCAAACCTAACTATCCAACAACCATATCGCAATAAAACATTTAACATTATAGCAATAAGAGCGTAGTAATTCTGCCTTGCCGTCTGGCTTAATTTCCGTACTTTTGCGCACTTAAAAACAGCACCGGTAATATTGGGGCCAATAAAAAATTTAAATGAATATTCGCAACATCGCAATTATTGCACACGTAGATCACGGTAAAACAACGTTGGTAGATAAGATTCTTCACTCTACTAAAGTATTCAGAGACAATCAGGAT
>JAYVVD010000024.1:0-6909 GCA_043787295.1 Ferruginibacter sp.
CTTTTGGACTGCGAAAATTGGCAAGGCTTAGGATAATTAAAGCCATAGCAAAAAACAACAATAAAAATTTTTTGTATGGAGATGAAGTATTAAAGTTTGACGTAAGTTCTTTTACCAGCTGCGGATCGCCCATTTTTTTAAAAGCAACCTTGCGCTTTTGGCGTGCATAAAAATAGATACCAATTATTACCGGGAGCAAAACCAACAGCCATAATAAATAAATATATTGAAACGGAAGTATCATCTTAGCCTGCAAATTAATGATTGAAAAGGCAGGTCATGTTAAAAAAACAATAAACTGTTTTACCGCTTACCTTCAAAAAAATTATAATGTTTTAAAATATCTTTTGTTACTGCCAAACGACTTGTAGTCATATCGTACTTACTGTCTTTTGACTTTAACAATGTTGCAAAGAAATAAACGTGCCTGTTTTCTTCTATCCAGCCAACAACCCAACCTATAGTATTATTTGTTTCATCAAATCCCCAACCTGTTTTATAGCTTAATTTATAGGCTGTATTGTCTTCCTGCAACATTACATCTCTTACAATTTGCTGCACACCTTTTCTAAAAGGAAGCTGGTCAAAATACAAACGCTTCATCAAACCAATTTGCTCATCGGGAGAAATTTTTAATCTATTGTTCAGCCAGAAGGAATCTATGGGACCACTAATATTTTTGTTGCCGTAAGAAATTGAATCAATAAAATTTTTCATGGTATCACTTCCTATTCTTCTTGCCACTTCCTGATAATAAGGCACCGCACTCACTTTAAAAGCTTCCTTCATGCTCAAATCTTTGTTCCAAGCTGCAATTGGTCTTGTAACTCCGTCCCATTTGATGATCATATTTTCATCCAATATTCTTCCTGTTTCCAAACCAATAAGTGAATTAACAATTTTAAAGGTAGAAGCCGGCGTATATCTTGTAGTATCCATCGCCATATTATAAACCGTAATTGAACCATTGCTGTTATCCATCATGGTAAAGCAGCCTTGTACATTTTTCTCATCAAAATATTTTTTTAAATCATTGTCTATTTTGGCTTTTTTTAATGAGCAGGATGTAAAGATTAAAAGCCCTGAAAGTATTACGGATATGTTGCGTAGCATGTTAGTTATT
This sequence comes from Ferruginibacter sp., assembly GCA_043787295.1. Lineage (GTDB taxonomy): Bacteria > Bacteroidota > Bacteroidia > Chitinophagales > Chitinophagaceae > Ferruginibacter. The sequence goes on from JAYVVD010000024.1 coordinate 1,124, forward strand.
TATACCTATTTTAAATTGTTTTTTGATCGCATGTGCTCAGCAGTTGCATCTAATGCTTCGTAAAAAGCTTCACCAAATTTTCTTACCAGTGGCTCCTTTAAAAATTTATATACAGGAACTTTTAATTTTTTGCCCAATGTGCATGCAGCTTTGCAATGGTCTTCTCTTGGTTCGTAGTTTGCAAATTGTGTAATACCATCCTTGCTTTTTTTTACAATGATGGGAAAGAGGTGACAGCTGATGGGTTTTTTCCAGGTTGTTTTACCATCTAAATAAGCTTGTTCAATACCACATTTTACAATTCTATTTTCATCGAAAATACCATATACACATATTTTACTTTGTATAGTTGGTGTAACCCATCCAAATTCTTTGTCATGCACATATCTTCCCTGGCGGTTTATTTCATCTATTCCTTCTTTTCTTAAATAGGGAAGTACTGCTGTAAACACTTCATCAACCTTCATTAGTTCCTTTGCATCGAGCGGTGCGCCTGAATCTCCATCTACACAACAAGCGCCTTTGCAGCTGTTAAGGTCACACACAAATTGATCGTTTATAATCTGATCACTCAATAAAACATTTTCAATAGCTAACATTACTGCAAAAATACGATATTATTATTTTTCCATTTTATGAATGATGGAGGGTTAATGGCCTTACTTAAAATAAGTTTAGTGCTGACATTAAAGATCATTTCCAGTGGAATGTTGTTATTAGATGATCTATATCTTTTTGTATAAAATCAACCACAGGTTTAACAGAATCTGCATTGGGAGAAGCATAAAAGTAAAGGGCGCCTCGAATAAAATTTTTTGTTGTGTCCGTCATAAAGAACTGGCGTTGCGTAGCTGCATTACCACCAAGTTTAAAAAGTAATCCTGATACTTTATTTGCTGTAGTAAAAAGACTGTCTTTTTTTGAAGTAGCTACATCATCATTTTTATTAGTGAGATTAAATGCATCGTTTATCATTTTATCATACTTGTTAACACCTGTAGAATCTTTGTAAGAACCGTTGGGCATTTTTATTTTATAAAGGGCTTTTCCGCCTACTGTTTTATAACTCAAAAATATTTTTGCATTAAGTTTTTTAAAATCAATGTTACGCCAATAATCATTCTCGGGGTTAGTATCAAAGTAAGTAGTGTCCTTTACAATAGTTGCATAAATTGGATATTCAAAACTATAAGGCATACCCGGCTCATCAAATAAAACATATTTTTTTTCAGGCAAATCAATTTTAAAATAGCCTGTTTTTTTTGAGGTGTAATTATTGTTACATGCAGTATGTAAAAGAACAAGTAAAAGAAATAAAAGAAATTTTGGTTTGAAACAAAACATATTTAATAGCAGGTTATTTTATTAACAAATAAATTCTATTCAGCAACATTGGGCTTTATTATTACTTTAACCTTATCAATTCTGTTTTTATTTATTTCTAAAGGAAAAAAAGAAAAATCGCCACTTTTAAGCTCTTCGTTTACCTGAGGAAATTCGCCGGCTATCTCTAAAACGAGTCCTGCAACAGAATCGCTTTCTCCTCTAACTCCATCAAAAACATCAGTATTTAACCCCATGGCTTTACATGCGTCGTTTATCATTAATTTACCTTCAAAAATATAAGTAAAATCATCAATTTTTTTGTTCATGCTTTCTTCGTCATCAAACTCATCTTTAATTTCTCCGGTAATTTCTTCCATAATATCTTCTAGGGTAACTATACCGGAAGTGCCGCCAAATTCATCTACTACTATTGCAAAGTGAATTCGCTTGGCTCTAAATTCCTTCAACAGCTCTTCAATTAATTTTTGTTCATGTACAAAAAATGCAGGTCTTGTTAATTCGTTCCATTCGTAATTATCCGGCTCGTTAATATGTGGCAATAAATCTTTTGTATGCAACATTCCCACTATTTGATCCAAATTATTTTTATAAACAGGCAACCTGGAATAATGTAAATCTTCCACCGTTTTTATAAGTTCATTTAAATTTGTATTGTATTCTATACCGCTAACATCAAGCCTTGTACGCATGATCTGTTTGACGGGTGTATCTCCAAATTTTCTAATACCTTTTAAAATCTTCTTTTCTTCAATGGTAGCTTCATTATCAGGTAATAAATCTATCGCATGGTCAAGGTTGCCGCCATCGGGCGAATCGCTTTTGTCTGCAGACAATTTCTTCTCCATTCGATCACTGAATCTAACAAGCCGCTTGCTAATTCTGTAAAAAATACTGTTGAATATTTCCACCACCAAAGATGAAGAAGAGGCGAACCATATTTTATTGTGTGTTGCCCATACTTTTGGTAATACTTCTACAAAAAGCAAAATTGTAAAGGTTATAGAAAGTACTTTTATTAAAAACTTCGGCCAAAAAGTAAACTGATAAACAAGCAGCCAATCGTCTATTAAAATATTTAAAATCAAGATAATGCCAAGGTTTACCAGACTGTTAGTAATCAGCATTGATGCCAACAAAGTTTTTGGTTGCTCTAAAAGTATAACGATACGTCTAAAAGAAGGTTGTTGGCGTGTTTTAAGAATGTTTATGTCTTTTTGATTAAGGGAAAAAAAAGCGACCTCACTGCCGGCTATTAAAAAAGAAAGGATAAATAAAAGAATGGATGTAAAAATAAGAACACCTGTTACAGCGGGTAATATTAATAGAAAATTTAAATGCAAAATAAGGTTTGCAGTTACCGAATGATATTCCAAAACAAAAAATTTATTTTTATAATATTTCGCTAAAATTGTAATTTAGAAAGGCAGGCGTTCATTGCCTGATTCATCTATTGGTGGTGGCACATCATCGTTTGTAAATTCAGGATCATCAATACCACCTTGTAATGTACCATCTGTTCTTTTATCAAGCATAATTAAATTATCTCCCACAATTTCAGTTGCAAATTTTTTATTTCCTTCTTTATCTTCCCAGCTTCTGGTTTTTAAGCGGCCTTCTACATAAACCAAACTACCACGATGAAGGTATTTTTGGGCAAGCTCGGCCAACCCTCTCCACAAAACAATTGTATGCCATTCTGTTTGAGAAATTAAACGACCGCTTCTATCTTTGTAAGCTTCGGTTGTAGCCAAAGAAAATTTTGCTACAGCAATATTACCTTCCAAAAACTGCATATCAGGATCTTTTCCCAGGTTACCTATGAGCATCACCCTGTTAACTCCTCTCATAATAATAATTTTATAATTGTATTTTAAAGATACATTTTATTTGCAAACGAGATTTTATACCTCTAAAATTTTGAATTCTTCTTTTTTCTCCAAAAATCCTGTAATCAATCTGGGGAATGCCAGCCTTTTAATCTGTTCATTTTTTAATGCTATATAATGTTCATTTTTAAATATTGCATTTACTTTCACATAAATAAATAAACCTTCTATTGTTTGATGAGTGAGTTGCTGTTTGTAAAATAGTGAGGTTTTAGTGCTGATGTTGAGCCCATAAAATAACTGTAAAAATTCTTTGGTTTTTATAAATTCAGCAGGAGTTAATTTTTTATCTACTTCAATCAAAATGAATTCCCATAGATTTTGCCAGATGTCTTTTTCAGTTCTTTTTCTTACAAATATTTTTCCCTGCTGTTCTACAATAATGTAATAAAAATACCTGTTGCGTTTTAATATTTTTTTTTCCTTTACAGGAAGTATTTTGGTTTGATCTTTAGCATAAGCTTCACATTTTTTTTGCAACACACAAATTTCACATAATGGCTGCTGTGGCTTACAAATGGTTGCACCAAAATCCATAATAGCCTGGTTATAAATAGCCGGGTCTTGCTTGTAAAGCAATGATTGCGCCAGCTCAGCAAAATATTTTTTACCATCATTTGTATCGGTTGGTTTTTCAATACCAAAAAAACGGGAAATTACTCTCGTTACATTTCCATCAACAACTGCATAAGGCAATTTAAATGCAAACGATGCAATGGCTGCTGCTGTATAAGGACCGATGCCTTTAAGTTTTAAAATTTCGTCATATTTATTTGGGAAAAGGCTGTCGTAATCAAAGACTATTATTTTAGCAGTTGCCATCAGGTTTTTACAGCGGCTGTAATATCCAAGTCCTTCCCACATTTTAAAAACTTCATCATCTTCAGCAAGAGCCAGCTTATCCACCGTTGGAAATTTTTCAATAAAACGATTATAATATGCTGTTCCCTGTTCAACCCTTGTTTGCTGGAGTATTATTTCGCTCAACCATATTTTATATGGGTCTTCAATTCCTTTCCATGGCATTTGCCTGGTGTTACTATTTTTATTCCATAATAAAAGATTGCGGGTAAATATTTTTTTGTGTGATAAATTATGCATAGGCTATTGTAAAACTATCTATTTCAAAAACTTAATATTATACTATTTACATTTTCTTTTATTTAATATCTATTTGTATATTACATATTATAATACCTTCCATATGAGAAAAGCTGACTTAATAAACAAAATTTCTGATAAAACAGGCATACCGAAAGTAGATGTATTGGTTACTTTGGAAACCATGTTTAAAGAAATAAAAGCCTCTTTAACTTCAGGCGAAAACCTTTATGTACGCGGTTTTGGCAGCTTTATAGTCAAAAAAAGAGCAGCTAAAATTGGTAGAAACATAAAGAAAAATGTTGCCGTAGCCATTCCCGAACATTTTATACCTGCATTTAAGCCTGCAAAAGAATTTATGAAGGATATTAAAAATGCGGGCATAAAAACTGAGCCAAAATTTGATGCTGAAAGCGATGACTAGCGTAACTTTGCAGCTCAAAATTAAATATTGAAAAAACAACTTATTCTCGTCTCAGCAGGGATTATCCTGCTTTTGGTACTTTTTTTATTGGGAAGAACAACGAGTAACAAATCTTTAAATTCTGTTGAAAAATCTGATAGCAGTACCGTTACTGCATTTGACATTATCCACTTTATAGCGCTCGAAAAAGCAAAACTTACTCCTAATCAAACTATTATAGTTACAAAATTAGAGACCAACCTTAGTGCTTCAAACCCTACAGCCAAGAAATTAGAAGCCAACAATTCCCTTGCAGCTTTTTGGAAAGATTCGGCAAAATCATTTGAACCTTACGCTTTTTATATTTCTGAAGGATCGAAGTTGGATAATTCAGAAAAAAACCTCACCTTTGCAGCCCGAATATTTTTAGACAATCTGAGAGCAGAAAAGAATCAGGCTAAACTAAATTGGGAAACAACAACAGCAATCGGTTTGTTTGAAAGAGCTTTAAAACTCAATCCGGATAATGATGATTTAAAGATTGGATTGGGTAGTTGTTACATTTATGGCAAAGGCCGAAGTGGAGACCCACAGGAAACAATGCAGGGAATACAACAACTTTTATCAGTTGTAAGGAAAGATTCTAACAATATGCAGGCACAAATGATGCTTGGTGTGGGAGGTTTGGTTTCTGGACAATTTGATAAATCAATTGAAAGATTAGAAAAAGTTGTTACCCAGCAACCACAGAATGCTGAAGCAGTTGCCTACCTAGCAGACGCTTATGCAGGAAAAGGAGATAAAGTAAATGCTGTAAAATGGTATAACATCAGCAAGCGCCTTATAAAGAATCCACATTATACCGAGGAGGTAGATGCAAGGATTAAAACATTAAAATAACGAACTGTAGCAATACAATATATTTATTAAAAAATTATTTATTAAACACAAAAAAGATCAATTATGCCTTGTGGTAAAAAGAGAAAACGTCATAAAATTGCTACTCACAAGCGTAAAAAACGTTTAAGAAAAAACCGTCATAAGAAGAA
>JAYVVD010000025.1:0-3733 GCA_043787295.1 Ferruginibacter sp.
GCATTTAAACCAATGTCACTTAAGTGAAGGCAATATTTATTGCCATTAATTTTTATTAGATCGCAGTGTTTTATTTTGGCTTCTAAAATAATCTTTAAAGCTTCTTCAGCATTTTCGGGTATTCCAAGTTCTCTGGCCATACCGTTTGCAGAACCTGCGGGCAAAATACCCAGTGCCATATTTGTGCCTGCTATAATATTGGCAAGCATAGTAACTGTACCATCCCCTCCAACAGCAATAACATTATCAGGTCGCTCTTTTGCAATGTGGTCTTTAATTTGTACTGTTTCAATTTTTTCAGGAAGGTTATAAATTTTAAAAGTTACATCTTTGCCAATAAAAAAATTATTAATTACATCGTTCCATATTGTAGATTGATTAGTGCCTGAACTGTTGTTTACAACAAATAAAAACTGTAACATTCTTTGTAATTAATTTATTAAAAATATTATGACCAACGTGGCAACATACATACCAGAAAAATTATCTTTTGTACAAAAAATACAATTAAAATTTTTTAAATTATTCAGGTTACAAAAAGGTGCTACAATAAAGTTATATAAAGGCTTTGCCAATTCACAATTTTGCCATATTTATGGTCATGCACTTTCATTATCGCCTCTTAAAAAAAAACATTTTAGAAATTTCTTTTTATATAATGCCATTGCCTTGCTGCGGCTTTTTATGGTGCGGCCTATAAAAGGCGCAGTTGTTACTTTGCAGTGGAAAAATAAAACATATACTGCAACAACAGCGTCTGACGGGTTTTTTAAATTTGATTGGGAGCATGACCAGACTCTTTTACCCGGGCAATACGAAGTGGAAGTATTGCTTATAAAAAGGAATAGTACCAATATTGTAAAAGCAAGAACAAGGGGTCAAATTATTGTACCCTCAACCACGGCATTTTCTTTTATTTCTGATATTGATGATACCTTTTTAATAGCTCATTCATCCAACTTAAGAAAAAGGTTATTTGTTTTACTTACAGAAAATGCCAAAAGCAGAAAACCATTTGATGGTGCGGTAAAACATTACAGACTCTTGCATGGCATTGATGATAAAGATCCTGCAGTCAATACTTTTTTTTATGTATCCAGCAGTGAATGGAATTTGTATGATTATATTAAAGATTTTTTAAAAGAATATAGATTGCCTGATGGTGTTTGTCTTTTAAATCAAATTAAAACCTTTTCAAAATTGGTTTCAACGGGGCAAAATAATCACTCGGGAAAATTTACCCGTGTAGTAAAAATTATTGAAGCTTATCCGTTGCAAAAATTTGTTTTATTGGGAGATGATTCACAAAAAGATATTGATATTTATTCTTCGATTGTGGAGCACTTTCCGCAAAATGTGTACTGTGTTTATATTAGAAGAGTAGGTAAATCTGAAAAAGAAAATGTGCTTTTAAAACAAAAGATAATAGAAAATAAAGGTATTTTCTTTTGTTATTTTTCTCATAGTGAAGACGCAATTCTTCATTCTAAAAAAATCGGATTAATATAATAGGGCATTTCACTGTATTGGTTGCAATTTAACTTTTTTAGTTTTAACTAAAAACCATTTAGCCAGCACAAGCCAGATTAACCCAAGACAAAATGCAGCAATTACATCACTTGCATAATGCAATCTTAAATATACCCTGCTAAAACCAACCAATAAAATTAAAGCAATACATAAAACAATTAGCACCCATTTTAATAATTTATGGCGCACGTTTTTATAAATAATGTAAGCAATAATTCCATAAAAAGTCACACTTGTAAAAGTATGTCCACTTGGAAAACTGTAACCATGCACTTTAGCTATAAGTGGTACAAGAGGCCGTTCTCTTTGTAAAAAAAATTTCATTAAAAACATCACAACAACACTTGATATTGAAATGGCAGCAATGCTAAAAGCCATGGTTTTATTCCTTTTAAAAAAAAGATAAAACCCAATTAAAATAATATTGGCGGGCAATAGAAAATTTTGCGATCCAATAAAGGTAATTACCTGCATTATAGAAGTATGCGTTGTGCTGACCCAAGGTTTAATTAATTCAAAAACTTTTTCGTCAAAAGAAAAATCTTTGTCCTCAAAAACCATATCAGCCACTATAAACAAAACCCATAGGCACAGAATAAATATACCAATCATCAATAAAACTGAAAGAGAAAGTTTTTTAAAGAATGAAAATTTGAAGCTTGTTTCCATAATTAAAAGGTCAACTTATTTTTATAAATGGTTTTTAAGATTATTCTGCAAGTTTTATTCCTGTTTTTTCGAAAGTAATTTTTCTTTCTCTGTACAAATTACCTGTAGTCATTTTAAAAGTCTTTTTACTCATTCCAAAAAAAATATAAATGTCTTCAGGATCACTTTTGTCATTATAAGGTAGATAACCATCATTCTCTTTCAGCAAACGTAAAACTTTATCAGCTTCACCTTCTACACGATTATAACCCATTTTTCCTGCAACAACATCTATCCTGTTATCCGGGTAGATTTTTTTTATATAACCTTTAAATTTATCACCCGTACCTATTGTTCTGTAAACTTCATTTAAATGCAGTACACCTGTGTGTTGGTTATTTATAATCATTAAATAGCCAATGTCTGTCCTCCGTAAAACAATCAAGTCAACTTCTTCTGCTTCAGCAATTGTTAAATTTTCATTGCTTAAAAACTGTTCAACTCTTTCTGTAGCAGCAGCACGACCTGTTTGTTCATCCCTGTAAATTTTTACCAAATATTCCCCCATTGGGCGCATGCCAGTTATTTGCTGGCTTTTGGGTACAAACAGATCTTTCATTAAACCCCAATTCATAAACGCACCCTGTTCTGTTACTGAAACTGTTTTAAGTTTTACAAAATCATCTACCACACCAAAAGGTTTTTGGGTTGTGGCAATCAACCTGTCTTCCCCGTCATGATATACAAATACATTTAATTCCTCACCCTCATTTAAACCTTCAGGCACAAATCTTTTAGGTAATAAAATACCATCTGCACCATCATCCAGATATACACCAAAATCAACTTTGCGCAATACTTTCAGTAAATTATAATCTCCGGTTTTAATCATTTCTTTGTTGTTAATGTAAATAAAGGTAGTAACAATTTTAAGCCTAGCTTTTATATTGTTGTTCAAGTTTGTGCATCGTTTACTTAATTTTTTCAATCTGCAATTCCTCCCATGGCATAGAACCATCTTTCTCCCTTTTAAAGTTGAGTTCCGTTGTGCTTTGAAGTACAACTTCAGCAGTTGTATAAACAATGCATCCTTTTAATAAATGCCCCCCAAAAGTTTTACCAGTGCTGTCACTTATGATAATGTGAATATGGTTACCGTTTTTAGATAATGTGCCAGTCAGGCTCACTATTTCAAAATGTCCCTTGCCCATATTGCCACTTTCCATATTTGCGAATCTTATATTATAATTTGTAAGACTGCCCGCACAGGTTACCAACCAGCTGGCGCTGATATTATTTTGTAAAACATAATTCTCCAGTTTTTCTCTCACATCATCACCCGGCTTAAGACGTATTGCGTGAGAAGTTATAATATTTGAAACGTTCATTTTTGTTATTGTTTTACATGCAAGAAAGTGAAAAGTAAGGCCTATAAATAAAATTATTTTGCTCATTTTAAAATTAATTTTTTAAAGTCATGATGAGAAGCGCAATTAATAATCAAATTTATTTTTTAAATTATTTCTCAGCCTGAGGAAATTTCCAACAAAAAAAA
>JAYVVD010000026.1:0-10727 GCA_043787295.1 Ferruginibacter sp.
TAGCACTTTACTTTATATTAATAAAAATACCTTTAAAGCTCAAAATTGAAATGCTATTATATTAACTTGTTTTAATTTCTAAAAAGATGGGGCAATGATCGCTGTGCTTAACATCTGGATAAATAGCCGCACCTACAAGTTGTTTGCGTAGCGGCTCAGTAACAGTTATATAATCTATACGCCAACCCTTATTATTTAAACGCACACTTGGAAAACGCTGGCTCCACCAACTGTAATGATGTGGTTCTTTATTAAATTCTCTAAACGTATCTATCCACCCAGTGCCAAAAAAATGTGTCATCCATTCTCTTTCTTCGGGTAAAAAACCTGATGATTTTTTGTTGCCTTTGGGGTCATGAATATCTATTTCATTGTGGGCAATGTTGTAATCACCACAAAGAATAATTTTAGGATTTGTCTTTTTTACTTCATCAAGATAGCCCTGCATTTCTTTTAGCCAAACATATTTATATGCCTGTCTTTCATCGCCAGATGTTCCTGATGGAAAATAGGCATTGATTAATTTTATATCACCAAATTGAAGTTCAATTACTCGACCTTCAAAATCGCTCATCTCAAAACCGCTGCCAATTTTTACCGCATCGGGTTTTATTTTTGTAAATACTGCTACACCGCTGTATCCTTTTTTTTGTGCGCTAAACCAGTGATGATGAAAGCCAAGATCTTCCAGCATTTTTACATCAATATCAGTATGTGCAGCTTTTGTTTCCTGTATGCAAATAACATCTGCAGGGTTTGTGGCGAGCCAATCAATAAATCCTTTTTTAATAGCTGCACGAATACCGTTGAGGTTGTAGGATATGATGCGCATGTTTTATGAAATATTATGGCTTGTAAATAAATTGTAAAGGCAAAGTAATAGAAAGTAATTTCAATTCTATTATCTCCTCTAATTTTGTATAAATAGCAGCTTGCCATTCGCCGGTTTCATCTTTACTAAAGCAATGAACCGAATAAACTTCGGGCTCTACGAGAATATAATATTGTAAAGAATCAATTTTTTGGTATTGAATAAATTTATCTACTGTATCATATTTTCTTGTGCTGTCGCTTAGCACTTCTACTATTAATGAAGGGTGCTGTTTTATGTATTTATTTTCTTTATCAGACTCATCGTTCGTAATAAAAATATCTGGGTAAGTGTAATATTCTTCTCCTTGTATTTTACATTTTACATTTTCAAAATAAATTTTGTTCGAGGAGTTTTTTAATAAATTTCTTAGATAGAAATATAAATTTCCAACTATTTCATTATGCAAATCAGATATTCCAGACATATCGTATAATTGACCATTAATAAATTCGTGGCGTATGTCAGATGCTTCATCCAACAAAATATATTCATCTACCGTATAAATTTTATCGTCTATAGCATGTGTCATAAAATTCATTTTATTAAATTTACATCTTTATACATATTATTCCATTATGGGTCTTAACCATCTTTCCATTTCTTCGATAGGCATTTTTTTCCGCAGCCTATAATCATCAAACTGGTCTTTATCTATTTTGCCCACACCAAAATATTTACTTTGCGGGTGTGCAAAATACCAACCGCAAACAGATGATGCAGGGTACATGGCCAATGATTCAGTCAAATAAATTCCTGTAGCTTCTTCTCCACCAAGCAATTCAAATAATTTGTATTTCTCTGTATGATCAGGGCACGCAGGATAACCAGGTGCAGGACGAATACCAGAATATTCTTCTTTAATTAATTGGTCATTAGTTAGTTGTTCATCTTTTTCATAACCCCAAAAGTCTGTTCTTGTTTTTTTATGCAATACTTCTGCAAATGCTTCTGCAAACCTATCTGCCAAGGCTTGCAACATTATTTTGCTGTAATCATCTAAGTTTTCTTCAAACTTTTTAATATGTGGTTCTAAACCTTCAATAGTTACGGAGAAAGCACCCATAAAATCTGCAGGATTTGTGTCGTTCGGATTTATAAAATCCGCCAACGATAAATTTGGTAATCCCGCTGCTTTTTTAGACTGCTGACGCAAAAATTGCAATTCAATATTTTTATTTATCAAAACTGTATCTGCTCCAGTTCGCTCTGCTTCCCAAAAACCGATAACGCCTTTTGCCTGTAACCAATTTTCATCTATAATTTGTTTCAGTAATTTCTTAGCATCATTGTACAAATCTGTGGCTTGCTTACCCACAACTTCATCGGTTAAAATTTGTGGAAAATTTCCATGTAATTCCCATGCAATAAAGAATGGTTTCCAATCTATATATTCAGCAATTTCTCCCAAGGGATAATTTTCTAAATTTTTTGTGCCTGTAAAAGAGGGCGTTACAGGACTGTAATTTTCCCAATCTATTTTTGCACCATTGTTTTTTGCAACTTCATATTTTTGAAATTGTTTTGCGTTTCTTTTATTTGCAAAATCAGTCTTAAGGGTATCATATTCCTTTTTTAAATTTTGTAAGAATGGTATTTTATTTTCTTTATTCAACAAACTTCCTGCAACCGTTACACTCCTGCTTGCATCCAGCACATGCACAACACCATTCCCATATTCTGGTGCAATCTTTACTGCCGTATGCATACGGCTTGTTGTCGCACCACCAATAAGCAACGGAATATCCATTTGCAACCTTTTCATTTCTTTTCCAATGTGTACCATTTCATCCAGCGATGGAGTAATTAATCCACTCAGCCCAATAATATCTACATTGTGTTTTTTTGCTTCTGATAAAATCTTTTCTGCTGAAACCATTACACCCAAATCAATAACATCATACCCATTACACCCCAATACTACACCCACAATATTTTTACCTATATCATGTACATCGCCTTTTACTGTTGCCAATAATATTTTTGCGGGTCCAGCCCCCCCGCCCCCCAAAGGGGGGATCAAGGCAGCAGTCTGAATAATAGCTAAATCTTTTAAAATTTTAGCCAATACATTTTCAGTATCGCCTATTACTTCTTCGTTTGTAAACCGTATGATTTCAAATCCTTTTTCTGTTAACCATTTTGTTCTTTCTTCATCATTTGTTTTATTTTTGGGTAACTGGTGTATTAATCCATCTACTTCAATAATCAATTTTGCTTTAAGGCAAATGAAGTCTGCAATGTAACTTCCAATAATATGTTGTCTTCTAAATTTGTACCCTTCCAATTTTTTACCTCTAAGCATTTGCCACAGTGCATTTTCTGCATCGGTAGGGTTACTTCTGCTTTTATTCACGAAATCTTTAAGTAAACTATAGAGCATTGGGTCTGCATTCTGATAACTATAAAACTTCTCCATTTTCTCAGAGGGTTCGCCAATCCCCCCTTCGGGGGGTGGGGGGGCATTTCTTTTTTCCTCATCAATAAACGGTGTTAGAACAGCCACCGCCTTTTTCATTACCCTTGCACTTTTTACCACCTGTGGTAAAAACATTTTTCCTGCACCGAATAAATCTCCAACGATATTCATTCCATCCATCAATGGTCCCTCAATAACTTCCAACGGGCGATTATAAGAAAGTCTTGCTTCTTCTGTATCAGCATCTATATAATCTGTAATGCCATTTACCAGCGAGTGTGCAAGTCTTTTTTCTACACTTTCCTGCCGCCATTTTTCATCTTTTATAATTTCTTTTCCTTTGGCTTTTACGGTTTCTGCAAAATTTATGAGTGCTTCTGTTGCTTCATTGTTGTCGTTGTTCCTGTTCAACAAAACATCTTCGCAAAGTTTTTTTAAGGTTGGTTCTATATCATCATAAATAACAAGTTGCCCGGCATTTACTATACCCATATCCATACCTGCATGTATTGTATGAAAAAGAAAAACGCTGTGTATTGCTTCTCTTACATGATCGTTGCCCCTAAATGAAAAAGATACATTACTTACACCGCCACTCACTTTTGTAAGCGGCATCAATCTTTTTATTTCTCTTGTAGCTTCTATAAAATCTACTGCGTAGTTGTTGTGTTCTTCTATACCGGTGGCTACGGCAAAAATATTGGGATCAAAAATAATATCCTGGGCTGCATACCCAACCTGTTCTGTAAGAATTTTATATGCTCGATGGCAAATTTCAATTTTACGTTCTTTTGTATCTGCCTGGCCCACTTCATCAAATGCCATCACAATTACAGAAGCTCCATAATCTCTGCAAATAATTGCCTGCTGTATAAATTTTTCTTCTCCTTCCTTCATGGAAATAGAGTTCACAATACATTTTCCCTGCACACATTTTAGCCCTGCTTCAATGATCTCAAACTTACTGCTGTCAATCATTACAGGTATTTTTGCGATGTCTGGTTCTGCCTGTAGTAAATTTAAAAACGTAGTCATGGCTTCCACACCTTCCAGCATGGCATCGTCCATATTTACATCTATTATTTGTGCACCGCCTTCTACTTGCTGCCGTGCTACAGAAAGTGCTTCTTCATATAAACCATCTTTTATAAGACGTGCAAATTTTTTACTTCCTGTTACATTTGTGCGCTCGCCTACGTTTACAAAATTTGTTTCGGGGCGCACGATTAATGGCTCTAAGCCCGATAATCTTAAGTATGGTTTGATGCTATTCATAATAATTTAAATACAGTTTAAACACAAAGGGCACAAAGGACACAAAGTTTTTTCACAAAGAACAGCAAGAAGAAAACTACAAGGCGCCAAGCACTAGCCTTTTTACTCCATCTTTGAAAAGTGAAACATTAAAATTTATAAGCAAAGCTAACTTACAAGAAGAAAGTTTTAAATATGTCAACACTTGTGCTGTATGAATTGGATGCAAAGCATCAATAGATTTTATTTCTATTATTACTTTGTTTTCAATTAAGAAATCCACTCGATAACCTGCATCGAGTTTTATCTCCTTATAAATGAGCGGTAGACTTTTTTGTTTTTCTACCTTTAAACCAGCATTTACTAAATCGAAATATAAACATTCTTCATATGCACTTTCTAATAATCCAGGTCCTAAAATTTTATGTATCTGTAACCCAGATTCAAATACTATTTTAGCAATCTCATTTTCCGTAAATTCCATTCAGTAAAATTTATTTGTGGTGCACTTTGTGAATCTTCTTTGTGGCCTTTGTGTTAAAAAAATTCCACCACCGGTAGCTTCCTCGCCTCATACTTCCTCACTTCATCTGCTATATGTTTTATATGATCTGGCGTGGTGCCACAACATCCACCCACTATATTTAACCAGCCATTAGCCGCCCACTCTTCAATGATGTGTGCCGTTTCGTGTGGTTGCTCATCGTATTCTCCAAACGCATTTGGCAAACCTGCATTAGGATATGCTGATGTGTAACAAGTTGCAATAGAAGAAAGTTCTTCTACATGTGGGCGCATTTCCTGGGCACCCAAAGCACAATTGAGACCCACGCTTAGCGGATTTGCATGCGCAACTGAAGTATAAAAAGCTTCCAGAGTTTGTCCGCTCAGTGTTCTGCCTGATGCGTCTGTAATTGTACCGGAAATCATGATCGGCAATTCGGGCTTGTTTATTTTTCTAAAATAATTTTTAACGGCGTATATCGCAGCCTTTGCATTTAAGGTGTCAAAAATAGTTTCAATTAATAAAATATCTACACCACCATCTACCAAGCCACTAATTTGTTCTGTGTAGGCTGCTGCAACCTCATCAAAAGTAACGGCTCTAAAACCGGGGTTGTTTACATCCGGCGATAAAGACAATGTTTTGTTTAATGGACCTATAGCGCCGGCTACAAAACGAGGTTTTGCAGGATTTAATGCAGTGTATTTATCTGCAGCATGTCTTGCACATTTTGCAGATGCAACATTCAATTCATAAGCCAGCGACTGCATATCATAATCTGCCTGGGCTATAGTTGTACTGCTAAAAGTGTTTGTTTCTATAATGTCTGCCCCGGCTTCCAGGTATAATTCGTGGATACCTTCAATTATTTGCGGCTGGGTAATGCTTAGCAAATCGTTGTTGCCTTTTACATCAGTATGCCAGTCTTTAAAACGTTTGCCACGGTAATCTGCTTCTTTCAGTTTATGCCGTTGTATCATGGTGCCCATAGCGCCATCAATAATAAGAATTCGTTCTTTTAAAATTTGTTTAATATCCATAATTATCTATTATTACAACATATTTAAATGCTGTTTAAATAAAAATAAAACTGATAATTAAACGATTTGCAGATCCGCAGGTAGAGAAAATTACAGGAAATGTGCTTCGTTTATTAGTTCAGTTGTTGTAAAATATAAGTGGGTGAACAATAAACAAATCCTGCCTCTTATAGTGCAAATCTATGCTAACAAAGCAATACGGCAAAATGTAAAAGAAAAAATCAGGAAGAAGTAATATAATTTTCTACGGGAATGCGGTTTGTAATGCTTTTTGCAAGTGTCATTTCATCTGCATACTCCAGCTCTCCGCCAAAAGCAATACCTCGGGCAATTGTGGTAATTTTTATTTTTACATCTTTTAGTTTTCTACCAATATAATAAATAGTTGTATCGCCCTGTATGTTTGGGTTTAAGGCGAAAATTACTTCTTCTACCTCTTCGGTTTTAATTCTTTCCACTAAAGCGTCAATGGTTAATTGCTCAGGACCAACCCCATCCAGCGGAGAAATAATGCCACCAAGTACGTGGTATAAACCGTTAAACTGCTGTGTACTTTCTATGGCAATTACATCTCGTATATTTTCTACAACGCATAATAAATGTTGCTGGCGCATTGGGTTAATACAAATGTTGCATACAACAGTATCAGATACATTATAACAACGGGCACAAAATTTAATTTCGTTGCGCATTTTACTTAATATATGGCTAAACTGATCTACTTCTGCCGTTTCTTTTTTGAGAAGATGAAGCACCAAACGAAGTGCTGATTTTTTACCAACGCCCGGAAGTTTGGCAAATTCATTTACCGCATTTTCTAAAAGTTGAGAGGAAAATTGCATAACTGTAAAAATAACTGTTTTGTAAATTCTTAATTGAAATGTTATCACAAGTTTATCTCACGCTCATTGTCCCAATCTGCACGTACAGATAATTTTTGGGGCAACGCTACAACAATTTCCGGCTGTATTTTTTTTAAATAATTTCCTGGTGTCCATTTCCCGTTCATGTCTGTATCATATAAAATTCTTACAATGTATTCTCCCGGAGGAAACATTGAATTTGTATAGGTAGATGAAAAAATGGGATAAGAATATTTTACATTTTCTCCCAATACAAATTGTATTACCGGGTTTTTCTTAAGATCAATATTATTAAAGCGAAGTGTAAGTTTCCCATATTCTTCGGCACGTTTGGTAGTAAACTTAACTGTATCATTTTTAGCAAGCTTTGTGTCGGCAGAATCCTGAACGGCATCTTTATCAATAATTAAAACAAGGGCATCATCAGGCTTCCATTTTGTTGTAATAATTATTTTTTTTGCAGTACTGTCAGTTGAATAACGTAAACCAGGTATCCTTTTATAAAGTGTATCCGTGAGGTAAATTTTTGTGCTATCAAAACTTTTAAGTGGGTTGTTGAAGCTTATTTCCATCGGTTCCAACAGATCTTTTATGCCTTGTATATTATTGTTAGCTTTCAGTTTTTTTTCCGGTACTGGCTTTGTGCTGCGAAAGGTTTTATTGTCTTTCAGTAATTCTTGAGCGTAGGCAAACAAAGTAATATTCTCCTGTTTTAAAGTTGAGACATCTTCATCAGCAAACGCAAATGTTTCTGAAAGCGAATTGTAGGTTTTGCCACCATCACCATCTTTTAAAGCATAAATTTTAAAAGATGCTGCAGGTAAGTTTGTAAAATTAAAAGTTCCATCGCTGTTAACTTTCGCAATGTAATTTGGCTTCTTAAATTTCACGGTGCTGTCAACTGCATTTCTATAAAGCATTACGAGTAATGTAGTGTCAGTTGCACCGGTTTCTGCAAGTATTACTTTTCCATTAAGGTCTAAAGAATCTAAAGAACTGCCGGTAGAAAAAACATAAGTAAGATTTTTTAAGACATTGTTTTCGTTGATATCTCTTACAGCGTTTCCAAAATTAATATTATATGTTGTATTGGGTAAAAGTGTATCTCTAAATTTTAAAGTGATGCTGCGTGGGCCTGCCACAATAGATGGATTTCTGTTTTGCAATGGAGAAACAAGCAGGTTTTGCTGGAGATCCTGCACATCTATATATTCATCAAACTCGAGAGTGATTTTATTGCCTGTTACGTTTCGACTGCCTGCAACGGGTGTTGCTCTAATTAATTTCGGAGCAATAGTATCTTTTACTCCACCACTGGGAATTCCTATTTGCGCACAACCTGTAGATAAGACAGATGAAATAATTATTAAATAAACTATAAAAAAGGAAAATATAATTGATGGTAATTTCATTATTTTTGACTGCAGATTTTAATCAAAAATAACCCGATATTATTTAACCATTTAATTAATATCAAAACAAAAAGTTATAAATATAAACCGTCTGCTAAAATTATAAATACCATAATTTCAACTATTAAATAAACTGTATGAAGAACTTTTTAATTTTATTATTTTGTATTGGGTTACAAAATTCTTACGGGCAGGTATATGAAAGCAAAGTTGATTATAACAAAATACAACAGGATGCTATAGTAAGCGAATACAATTATTCCGAACAAATTGTTGAAAAAACGTTGAAGGATAAATTAGAGCGGATGGGCTATAAAGTTAAAAGCAACAGGGGCTTTTTGGTAATATTAAATGCAGTAGTTAACGATATTAGCAGTAAGCCAATGGAATATGTATTTAAAGTTGATAGAAAAAGCAGGAAAGAAAGAGATATTACTTTGCTGTCTGTAATCGTTAATGAAAATGGCGCAAATGCAACGGTAGACAACAGTACCGGTTTAAAAAGTTTTTTATCTAATCTAATTCCTTCAATAGAAGCGGTGAATTTAGATTTTAAGGTAAATGAACAATATAATACAGTTGTAAAATCTCAAAAGAAATTGAAAAACCTGCAAGATGATCAAACGTCAATGGAAAGAAGAGTTCGTAATCTGCAGGATGAACTTAAGAAAAATGCAAAAGAACAAGAGGATACGCAAAAAGAAATTTTAAAACAACAAGAGATACTGGATGGTTTTAAATCAAAGAAAACAGATAAATAAATTAAGTTTTTTTTTGATTAAAAAACACTATAATAATAACTTTCTAATAAAGTAAAACTGTTTTGGGCCTAATAGTTTAACCGCAGATTCGCAGATTAATTTTTTACGAATAGGAGGTCAACAATTTATTGAGACTTCACTAAATATTTTCATCTGCAGTATTCTCCACATCGTGCAGTTCAATAGCCAACTCATTGTTTTTTACAAAACTGCACCAATGGCAATCTTCTTTTCCGCAGCCCGTATAAAAATCTTTTGCCTGTATTTTATCCCAGGTATCTGCAATTTGTTCTCTAACTAAATTAGTGTCTTCAAGGGTAATTACAATTTTTTCTTTGCGGTATTCTTTCTTCTTATCAGGCTCTACAAAATCAAATTCTGTACTAATAACTTTCCAATCTTTCAGGTCATAATTATCAATTAATATTTTGTAGAAAACCGCCTGCCGCCAATAATTTCCACCTTCGGGTTTTTTATCGTTTGGGCCTTTTAAAGATGGCAGGGCTTTGTCAATATCTCCGGTTTTATAATCAACAACGTTTATATTTTTGCCATCAAATTCCAGTTTGTCCATTTTACCTTTTAGCGGAACACCATCAACAACAACACCCCTTATATTTCTTTCTATAGAAACCACCGTTGCCCAACTGCTAACGTATTTATTGTAGTAATTGGACAGAACATCTTCACCATATTCCATTTTTCTTGCAAAAGATTCTTTAGTGAAATTTTCTCTGTGCCTATGCATATACCATTCAAAATCTACCATTAAATTATCTTTAGTTCCAAAGTTTTTCTGCCCTCCATCAAGCATTTTTTTAAACAGTTGTTCAAGAGCATAATGCACCGCACTGCCAAATTCAGTTGCTTCATTTTTACCGGAAGGGATGCGAATTAGGTTGTTGTAATAAAATTGTAGCGGGCATTTTAAATAATTGTTTAGTGCCGTGACGTTCATGGAAAATTTGCTCAACAAACCATCAATAAAGTCATCTTCATCATGGGGAATTTCCGGAGCCTGTGCTGTAAACTGCAACAAATTAAATGCTGCCATTTCATCTGGAGATATAGTTATATGATCTACCGGGAACTGATGGGTTTCCTGAATTTCTGCAATAAAAACAGAAGGCTCTAAACCTTTTGCATCGTTGCTAAATTTAGCGTAAGAAATGTACAAATGTTTTTCAGCCCTTGTTAGTGCTACATAAAATAGCCTGCGCAATTCTTCGCCTTCAGCCGTGACCTCCCCGTTACCCCCTCCAAAAGAGGGGGAATTGGTAAACATCGTATCAGGAAATTTATATCCACCTCCTGGTTTTCTTTTTTTCTCCCAAAAAGAAGCATTTACGCCCGCAAAAAAAACATACTGAAACTCTAAACCTTTAGAACCATGCGCTGTTAATAAATTCACCGCTTTTTCATTACCAGATACTTCTGTTAATGGCAATGGCAATGCTTCTTTCTCCATTAAATCTATAATAGAGATGAAGCCTTTTAAATCTAAATAAGGGTTGCGACTTGTTTCTTCTTTTACAAAATCAAATAATGCTGTAAGCAGTTGCAGCAGTTTTAATTTTTGTGGATGTTGCATAATGTAAGGCA